>JAFPMR010000020.1 GCA_017411235.1 Bacilli bacterium
ACTACCACCACCACCTTCACCATCAGGTATTTTCAGATGTTCCATAATAGTAAAATACATCTGTTTTAGGTCTTCATAGTGCTCTACTGCAAATGCAATCCTATCATAGTCAACAGGAGGTAATTTGTTATGAATAATATTTGGTATCATTAAATATACTCCTTATAATATCCAACCAATAATTGTTATATCAGGGAATACACCTGTACTTGGGGAAGTATCTTCATTAGGGTCTGTATTTTCATTGGTATTTTCGTTTTCATTAGTATTAGTATTTTCATTTGAATTTGGATCTGTATCTTCATTTGTATTTGGATCTGTGTTTGTAGAATTATCTTCATTAGAATTTTCATTAGAGTTTTCATTTGTATCTGTGTTTGTATCTGTGTTTGTATCTGTGTTTGTATTAGGATCTGTATTTGTATCTTCATTTGAAGGATTATCTTCATTTGTATCTGAAGAATTTTCTTCATTTGGATTTGAGGAACTATTTGCACTTGTATAACTTACTTCTACTTTAGTTATATCTCCCCTATCTATTAAACGAATACTATAAGTTCCATTATCCTGATCTATTCCTGTAACACTATTTGAACCAATAAAAGAACCTACAGTGTGGGTAGATATTACTATTGCTTGCATAGTAAATGGTAATACTTTACTAACAGCTTCACCAGAATTAATACTATCACCTCCTGGTACAAAAACTGCAGCTAAATTACCATTACGCCATATCCTGTATCCTGCATACATACCACTTGTTTCTACAGAACCAGATCTATTATTGTTATTTATACTAGGAACTATTGAAGATAAATCTACAGTTTGAGCATTACCAGAATTAGGTGTTATTACTAAGTTATTGCCATTTAATGCAAAGGAATAAGTAGTATTAGCAAATGTAATACCGTCTATAGCAGTATTAACATTATGCATTAAAGTACTAATAATATTTTGACCGTAAGTATATATACCTTTAGATGTAACTAATGCATTAGAATCACTTACAGGATACTCTAATGTATTAAATAATGTATTATTTAATGTATCTAATGTATTTTGTGATAAATTATCTAATCCATTTAAAGCTGATTGTAATGCATTACCCCAATCAGCTACATATTTCATAGTAGCTATTTGATTAGCAGGACCATCAGGATTAGGGTGATTAACATATGATGTAGAAATACCTTCATCAGATACCCTAAAACCTAAATAATTATCATTAATTCTTAGCCTAATACCCTTACCTTCCATAGGTGTTCTATATGCTTCTAATGCAGCTATAAGAGCATCTCTAGAGTCTTTAAAATTAACAGAACCTAATACTCCTGTAGTATTAGGTGTTGGTACTGAATTAGTTGCTACATCAGAATTAACAATATTTACTTTCTTTTCTATTTGTTGTTCTTTAATGAATTTATTTACTTCATCTTTCTTAGCACAACGTAATATTAATTTCTCAATCCAAGATTTAAGTGGAATCATGTAACCTCCTTAATCAAAAGCCCATTTAATATTATCAATCTCTTCTATAGTATTACATTGAGCAACTTGGTCTTTTAATGTATTTGCATATAGAACAACTGATTGTACTTTCAAACGCATATTTCTTGCGAGATCAACAAGTTCAGAATAAGTTAAGTCGTGTACTTCATTAGTTTGTGAAACCCATTTTTGAATAATATCAGATTCATTTAAACCATTATCTATTTGGTCTTTCCAATCTTGAATAGTACTAGAAATTCTCAATAAAGATGTATCGTCAATACTAAAAGTATCATTCTTAAAGGAAATAGAACCTTTTGATAAAATCTTTGTTTTTTCAGATTTTATCTCTGATAATTTAGAAAGTTTAACTTCGTCTAAAGTTCTTAAATCTTCAAATTCTTCAATTTCAAGGTCTTCTCTGATTTTCCAAATCTCATCACCTAAGAAAAACAGACTTTTCTCTTCACATCTTAATGAGATCCATGAATTGAAATTATCATAGTAAGCTTCACATAAAAACTGAGTATGATCTTTATTTGTCCATTTACAATTTCTAACTTTAAATTTTAAATCCATTTTAAAATATCCTAAGAAATTATCTAACTTCAACACACATGAATAAGCCATGAGTGTCTCCATAATCTCGACCATGACAAGGTGCTAAGGCTGTCCACGTTGTATTTGAAGGTAAAGTCCAACCATTTGAGATTGCTTGCCTCAATGTACAAAATGACCTATGTTCACCAAAATATGAGCATAATGACCACTGTTTATCATCATCTTCAACCTGAAATTCATGATTTCCATAGATTAACCAAGAACCATTAATTAAATCACCAGGTAAAATAGTTTCACCATATATGCAGAAACAGGATCTTATCATACCAACTCTAAAAGCGTGACCAACTTGTGTAGCTGCATTTCCAGAAAGACTTGATAAATCAACTGTTTGAGTAGTACCGTCATTAGCTCTAATAACTAAACGACCATTTTCTAAAGAAATTGAGTATGTAGTATCTTTATCAGGAGGCCAATTATCTATTCTTGTTTCTACTTGAGAAACTCTACCTTCTACTTGAGTAGCTCTATCTTCTAAATTATCAATATCATGTTCTGCAGTACTAACTCTATCTTCTAAAGAAGCTATTCTAGTTCTAATTATGTCAAGCTGTTCTTCGAGATAATCAACTCTTACTGATGATTCAGGTTCATCACCATCTGTAGGAGGAATAGTTAATAGTGGTTTACCATTACATACATCTAAGATTAATTTAACTTCTGATACATATTCTTCCTTTGTTTCATCATCAGTACGAGATACTTTAAATGAAATATATGGAGAACATGTAGTAAAGTTTAATTTAATATTACCTACTGTATCTTTAATATCAGCATTAACAGAACTAAATAATTCCAGTTCTTCTAATCTTACTGGTTTAGTAAATGTTTTCTGACCATCAATTAATTCATCTCTATGCTTATGCATATACTCTTTTAATCGTTGGTGTAGATATTCTTTTATATCAAATATGAAATCATAGATAGCTTGTAAAGCTTCTATGTTATCACTTATTACAGCAAGTTTATCATAAGCATGATTAGCTTGTGCATGAACTAAATCACTAGTACTAGGACATCTCATTATACATAACCTCTTATACCTGGTTTAATATTAGTAGGACTTACGTTATTTCCTAATACATTATCAGTAATAGCATTAGTACATAACTGATTGAATCTTTCATAGTATGCCTGACTTAATTGAATATTTTCAGCACCACCGATACTCTGTATAGCTTTAAAACCAACAAATGAAGTAAGTGCTTCCAATAAACATTCAGGTAAATATACATTATCATCTAAACTAAAGTGTTCAGGATTAATATACTTTGGTTTAGCTCTATATGTAATAAATGTTGTTTCATGCTCATTAGCATTAGGTATCTGTAAGGTATCAAAACCAACTAGATAATATGAATGTGAGTTATTCTCATCATTTAAAGGGATTGCAAATCCATGTTCATCAAATACACCTGTAATAAATAATACATCACCTGTAAATGGTTCTTCAGGTGTATCTAATATATATTTATGAATCTTATGACTTGCATAGTTAAATCTAGCATATTCAGGTGTTAGTTTATATAAACTAATCTGAGGGTATTGCTGTATAGCTATTTGTTTCTCTAATACAGGAAACCTTTCATATATTGAAGTTAAACCAAGATTAATAAATGTAATTATTTGGTTCTGTTTTTCTTCAGTATATACATTAGCTAATTCCCCATATTTAAGAGTATCTAAAATTAATTGTAATTTCATGTATGCTCCTAAACTAAATATGAATCCATATTAGATTCACTAGTCTCATCTTCCATAAAGTATCTAAGCTTATAAACATTATTAGCTTCTACTTTAGGAGTAACCTGTGTATTAGGCTTCCAGAGACTCATCTTAGAGAGCATAGATACAGTATCTATACAGTCATCGTGTTTGCTCCTAAAACCTGAAGGTGAACTTAGTAATAATTCTTCCATAAATTCAAGTATTCTAGGGTCATCTTCTAACTCTTTAGGGAAATAAAATTTATGTAATTTAAACCAAGGTAATACAGATTGAAATCTTACTAGTTTATTTGTATTTGGTTTAATACCAAATCTAGTAGCACCAGGTTCTTTAGCAAAGTTAATGTAATTATTTCTTCTCATACATTCTCTTTGGATTATATCTATAAATCCACCTTGCTGACCTGTTACTTCAATACCTACCTGTACAGGTTTATATATGGTATTAAAATTAAATAAATCTTCTATGGATTTATCTATGGTTTGTCTTTTAACTGTACCATCAACCCAAAAGAAATCACCATTATTGTTATAAGCCCATACTGAAATAACTGAGAAGTCTGCTGATTGTTTATCTGATACTGCAAAGTCAGTAGTTATATAGAAATTAAATGAACTCATTCTTTCTAATAAATCCTGTCTTGAGTACCATTGAATCTCAGATTTAGTTAATAATCTATCTTCATCACTCATAATACGTAACATCAACTCTTGGTTAAAAGCATTTACTGTACCTGTAGCTTTAGCTATTTCATACTGTTCTTTAACATACTCATAGCTAAATCTATCTTCCCATGAACCTCTAAATTCTTCTTTAGTACAAGGGAATTTCTCACATACAGGAAATACGTTTACATTCCATGCACCTGATTCAACAGCTTTATATAAAGGATCCTTTTTATTAAATGGAGTACCACACCATATAATCTTTCTTCTCTTAGGGTGTAATGCATGGAATACTGCTTTATAGATAGTATTTTCTATATCTTGGATTACTGTAGGAGATGCTGCATCTTTATCAGATAGTAAGTCATCTAGTATAGCTATTTGAGGTCTAACACCTTTCTTTTTAGTACCACGAATACCTGTACCTGCACCATACCCATTTACAGCTAATACATGACCATTCTTATTAGTAAATTCCCAATAGGATTCTGTTATCTTATAATTAGGTAAATATTCCTGTAGAAATGAGGAATTTTTAATTCTATTCTCTAGGTTATCTCTCATAGATTTAACACCATTTTCTATGGAGTCAGTAACATAGAGCATATAAGTAACATCACCAAATCCAGGTAATTCACCATATACAGCCATATATAAAATACCATACTCACCTAATACAGTAGATTTACCTGAACCACGATGGCA
>JAFPMR010000221.1 GCA_017411235.1 Bacilli bacterium
AAGATTATATTGATACATTGTTTGAAAGTATTATAAAAGGTAGTATGACTACTGAGCAAAAGATTAAAGCATTACATGATTATGTAATAAATAATACTAAATATGATGCTCAAAGAGCAAATAATGGAACTAGTGATTATGATTCTGCGAGAATTATGGGTATTATTTATGATAATTATGCTATATGCAGTGGTTATGCAGATATTATGGCAGTATTCTTAAATCGTTTAGGTTTACCTAATTTTAAAGTATCTAGTGAAAGCCATGTATGGAATGTTGTTTATTTAAATAATCAGTGGTTGCATCTAGATCTTACTTGGGATGATCCAATTACTACAAATGGTAGAGATATCTTAGATCATAGTTATTTCTTAATAGATAACAATAAGTTAGAAAGAATATCAAAAGATAATAAAGACCATATATTTGATAAGAGTGTTTATTTAGAATTAGATTATTAAAAAAAGGAAGTTATACTTCCTTTTTTTAATCGTTATATAATATTTTTTCACCATTATATAATCTAATGATTAGTTTAACTACAATATATGTATATACTATTGTAGATATTATTGTAACTAGTAAATTCATAATACTTATTCTACTTAATAGTAATTCTTGTAGTAGTTGTTCAAAGTTACATACTGGAATTAAATAATATGCTAAGCTAACATCTAATTCTAGAATAGATACAAACATAGGAATAAGTCCTAGCATTGTTATAAAACTGATTTTACTTTGAGCTTCTTTATAACTCTTTGATAGTGATGTTAAGAACATTGCTACTCCTGAGATAAAGATTGATGCCATTAAACAAACTAATACACATCCTAGAATTGATAAAATATTAAAGTTTAACGATAAGCCTTTAAATATATCAAATTGATTAGAACCAATTTTGAAACTTATTAACATTAATACTAAACTTATTAATGCTGCGATGAAACCAACTATAACAGATGATGCATATTTACCAGTAATAAGTTCTCCCTTTTTAATTGGGAAAGTAAGAATAGTTTCTAATGTTCCGTTTTCTTTTTCTGTTGCTGTAGTTAGTATTGCCATATTACTTGCAGATATACAAATAGCAAGGATTGTATAAGTAAGTGATACAGCTAACAAAACCATTATCATGTAGTTATTTGATTCTAAGCTTTCTATTTCATATGTTAAATGATTAAAAGCTACGACAGGATCTAAGCCTTCGCTCGCAACGTATTCGGCTGATAGATAACTATTATAGCCATCTAAGTAAGCGGTTAATGCTTGAGATGATGTCATACCATCTGTACTTGATTCGTCTGCATATATTGTATATTTATTTTCTTCGTTTTTTACAATATAGGAAGTAATTGATTTATCCTTGTAAGCTTCTTCCATACTCTTTTGATCTTCATATTCTATATATGAAATTTTTAAAGTCTTTAGTATTTCTTCTTCAGCAGGAGATACTTTGTAAGCTAAACCTACAGGACCTACTTCTTTATCTTCATCAACGGAGTCACCAATATTTCCATATAGGAATACCATGAAAGGTATCAATACTGGATAGATAAACATAGCTATTAAAGTTTTTTTATCTCTAAAGATACTACGTAGTTCTTTTTTGATAGTTATTAATATATTACGCATTTTGATCCTCCTTTATTATTTTAAAGAAAGCATCTCTTAGATTTGTTGTATTAGTCTTTTTAATAATAGATTCAGGAGTTCCTTCAGCTACTATTTCACCTCTATGGATTAATACTACTCTATCACATATGTTTTCTGCTTCTTCCATATAGTGTGTTGAATAAACTATTGTTTTATTCTTTTCTCGTTCTTCTTTAATAAAGTCTAGGATAACTTTACTAGCTATGATATCTAAGCCACTAGTAGCTTCATCGAAAATATAGATTTCTGGATTATGAATTGTTGTTCTAGCGATGTTTACTCTTTGTAGTTGTCCAGTTGATAGACTACCAATTCTTTGATGAAGAATTGGAGTTAAATCAAATTTCTTTTCTACTCTCTCTATTTGATGAGCTATTTCATTTTTAGGCATTCCATAATATTCTGCACACATAGTTAGTAATTCATATGGAGATAGATCTTTATATAGATGAGTATTACCAGAAAGATAAGATATCTTTCTTTTGATATCTACACCATGTGTTTTATAGTCTTCTTTATCAATAGTAATAACTCCTTCATCTGGTGTTAAAAGACCTGCTAGCATTCTAAGTAGTGTGGTTTTACCAGCACCATTAGGTCCTAAGATACCAAGTATTTCTCCTTCTTTTGCTCTTAATGTAAGACTTTTATCGGCATAGAATGTTTCTTTGTGTTTTTTATCAATTTGTTTAGTAAACTTTTTTGATACATTATCTACTTCTATCATTTTTGTTCTCCTTCTATGTATCTTTCTACATCATTAATTGTATTATTAAAATTATTAAAATCTACTTCAAACCATTTAACATCTAGTTGATTATTAAAGAAAGTATATTGTCTTTTAGCGTAGTGTCTTGAATTTTGTTTTATTTTGTCTAAGGCTTCTTCTAAGGATACTTTACCATCGAAGTAAGCATATAGTTCTTTATAACCTATACCTCCAGTTAATGGTTTGGTTTTGATATTTTCATCATACAATTCTTTTACTTCTTCAAGTAGACCATTTTTTACCATGATATCTACTCTCTTATTAATTCTATCATATAATGTTTCTCTATCGGTAGTTAAACCTATTATTAGATGATCATATAACCTTTTTGGTTCTACTATTTCAGTATTTTCTTTATTTAAGAATCGTTCTAATCTTACACGATTATTTTTATGAATCTTAGTATTAGGATCTTTTTTTAGTACTAAGTCATATAATTCATCATCTGATAGATTAGAATAATCTACTTTAGAGTTTTCTTCAGTAAAACGATAATCATATAAAGCTGCTTTTAGGTATAAGCCTGTTCCACCAACAATAATTATATTTTTATCTTTATTATCTTCAATTAGTTTTCTTAAGTCTTTTTGATAATCATAGACTGTATATTCTTCTGTTGGTTCTTTGATATCAAATAGATAATGAGGTATGCCTTCTTTTTCTTCCTCTGTTACTTTGGCAGTACCAATATTCAATCTTTTAAATACTTGCATTGAATCACAATTAGCGATGATAGCATTATATTTTTTAGCTAATTCTACAGATAATTTAGTTTTACCTACTCCAGTAGGTCCTACTATACAAATAATCACTTTATCACCCCTAATTCATTGCTCTTTTAAACATACGATCTAGTTCGTAGTTTCTAAATTTCATAATAGATGGACGACCATGAGCACAGTTATATGGATTATCACATAATGCTAATTGTTTTAGTAAGTCTTCCATTTCTTCTTGTGACATTTTAGTATTAGCAACAATACTCATTTTACATGCAGTTGTTTGAATTAATCTCTCTTCGAATTTTACAGGATCAAATTTAGATTTATCATTTATTATCATCTCTAAAATTGCTCTAATTGTTTCCTCGGCATAGTTTTCATTTATCCAGCTTGGATGAGATGTTATATTTATTGTATTTAAACCAAATTCTTCTATACCAAAACCTAATTCTTTTAGATATTCAAAGTTTTCTTTTAATTTTATAAAGTCAGATGTTGGATATTCTAAGGTAATTGGTATTAACATATTAACTTGGTAATAATCTTTTTCTTGAAATTGTTTTTTTATCTTTTCATAGTTAACACGTTCTGCTGCTGCATGTTGGTCAATTAAGAACATTCCATTATCGTTTTCAGCTACAATGAATGTTCCATGAATTTGACCAATTGGGTATAATTCTAGTTTTTTCATTTCTGGATTTACTACCTTGTCTTCATCGTCTGTAGTAAAATCAAATGTTTGTTGTATTTTTGGTTCTTCTTTTGGTTCTTCTACTACTTCCTCTTGTGGTATATATGGAATTTCTTCTTCTTTTATTTCTGGAGTTAGAAGTTCTTCTTTTACTTCGTTAGTTGGAGATAATCTTAAAGATGCATCTTGAACTAGTAATTCTTTATGTAAGATATCACTTATTGTTTTATTTATTAATTGATTTAATTCTTCGTATTTAGCTATTTTAATATCTTGTTTTGTTGGATGAATATTAACATCAATTAAAGTTGGATCTGTTTCAATACTTATAACTACGATTGGATATTTCTTTTCTGGTTTGTAGTTATAATAAGCATCATTAATTGATTTATTAATATCATAGTTCTTTATTAATCTACCATTAACAAAGATATTCATATCATTGCGATTACTTCTTAGTATTTCTGGTTTGCAAATATAACCACTTATTGTGAAATCATCATTAGATGCTTTTATTTCAACCATCTTAGATGATACTTGTAAGCCATATACTTCATGAATGGTTTTTAATAAGTTTCCTGATCCACTTGTTTTAACAATAATCTTATCATTATTAGATAATTCAAATTTTATATTTGGGTATGATAATGCTAGTTTTTCAATAAAGTAAACTATTTGTGATAATTCGTATTGTTCACTTTTTAAATATTTTAATCTAGCCGGTGTATTATAAAATAAGTTAGATACTGTAATAATTGTTCCTTTACGAGCATCCGATGGTTCATTTAATTCCAATTTGCCACCTTTTATATGAATATGAGTTCCTACTTTTGAAGCACAAGTAATTAAATCTACTTCAGAAACAGATGCTATTGATGGTAGTGCTTCACCTCTAAATCCTAAGGTATCGATGAAGAATAAATCATCTTCTCTTAATAATTTAGATGTAGCATGTCTTTGAAAAGCAAGTAAAGCATCTTCACTTTCCATACCAATACCATTATCAGTTACTTTAATAGATGTTAAACCACCATTTTCTAGTTCTACTTTGATATTGTCGGAATTTGCATCGATACTATTTTCTACGATTTCTTTTACTACTGATGCACATTTTTCGATTACTTCACCTGCTGCTATTTTATTAGCTAGGTTTTCACTCATTACTTTAATTTTTGGCATTATTATCACCTTCTATTGGAATAGAGATGGTCTTATTTCGATTAACTCCTCATCTTCTACTCTGATTTTTAGTAAACAAGCTTTTTTGATATTAACAAAACCAATGGATTTTATTATTAAGTCTGAATTAGCATCTACTTTTAGCTCAATTTCAGGCTTATTTAGAAGCTTTTTGGTTTCATTATCAAATACTTTATCTATTACTATTTCGTTGCTTACATAGAATGTAAGACTGTTTATATTGTCTGTTTTAATTGATAGTTTATTTTCTACAACTAGATTTAGATTTTCTTTAGTTTGATAAGTTCTAGGTTTTAAGAATGTACGAGGGTTTGCTCGTTTTATTAAATCAAACTCATCACTATTATAGAATGATTTTTTATAGATAAAACCTGGTGAATCTATTAGATAACCATTACCAATATCTATTTTAATAAAATCAATTGTTGTATTTAAATTATTACTAGTAGTAAGTTTATTATTTTCAATTAAGGTATTTATTAATGATGATTTACCTGAATTGGTATATCCTACTAAGTAAACATTTTTTAAACTATTGTTTATTATATTATTTACTATTTCACTAGTATGTAATTCTTTTTTACTACTTTGATAAATGATTCTATCTTGAATATTGTAGTAACTTTTTAAGTATTCTGTTATGTGATTACACTTAATACTTTTAGGAATTATATCTAATTTAGATATTATTAAACATTTAGGTACTTTTATTAATTTATAAGTATTAATTGTTTCACTGTTAATATTTAAGAAGTCTAACATAAAATAAACATATTTTGCTTTTTTGTTTATTTCTTCTAGAATATATGAATTGATGTTTTCTAGGTTAGTTATAGTTTTTAAATTATAATTATTTATTTTAAAACATCTCATACAATATTTAGCACTGTCTAATTTATCTTTAGGTACATAACCTACTTTATTTTCATCAGTACATTGTAGAGTTGCTCCACAACCTATACACTTTCTATTCATAATATTCACCTCTTTTTATTACTTCTCTTTTATATACTAATACTTTTTCTCTTATTCTATTTGGTTTGGATAATACTGATTCGTATTTAGATAAACGATCTAAGAAAATAGATTTAATACCTAAATTGTTGGCTCCTATTATATCTGTATATATTTGATCACCAATACATACTGCTTGGTCGATATTAATATTATATTTTTCTATTATCTTCAAATAGTTTCTTTTACGTGGTTTTGATGACAAACAATAAGCATCTACATTTAAGGCCTCGGCATATCTTTTTGTTCGACCTGGTAGTGCATTTGTTATAATGATTGGCACAAAATCCTTTTTTAATTCTTTAAATAATTTTATAGCTTTTTCTGAAGGAGTTTTTTCTCTACTATCACCTATAGTATTATCTAAATCAAAAAGTAGATATTTGATATTTTCTTGTTTTAATAGTTCGTAATTAATTGAATAGATATCTTTATAATATCTTGTTGGTTTTAATTTATTATCCATAGTACTCCTCCTTTAATTATTATACCTTAAATATAGAAATTATTTAATTAAAAAAACCACTATTGTGGTTTTTATGAAGTCTTTCCTGAACAAGTTTCTGTGCTTTCAGCATAAATCTCGTTACAATCAGCATCACCGCATAAGTGGTTGTCTTTTATATATAGTAATTTTGTTGATGTTTTACTATCGTTTGGAGTGAATGTTATAACACCATTTTTAATACGATATGTACCTTTTTCGATATCTTCTTCTTTAGCTTCATCTGAATCAGTAAATTCGTATTTTCCCCAACTCTTTAAGTTATATAATGAGATATTTGCTTTAGCATAGTTTTGATCAGCAGTTAGTACACCTTTCATTTCTTTTATTTCTTCAATATAAGTTCCTATTGAATCCATTGATGTGAAATAAATAACAAATGTATCATGGATATCTAAATCATCAATACTTACACCTTGTTCTTTGGCATAATCTTCACGAGTTATGTAGTTTGTAGATGAAACATTATCGTATGATGCTGCCTTATTTTCAATGGCTTCTACTTGTTTATCTGTATGGTTATCTTCGAATTGAACAACTATAGTTGCTAATTCTTTGTAGTTACACCAATATCCTTTATATTTATTTCCACATCCTGATAGAATTAATGGAAGTACTAGTAATAGTACAATTAATGATAATTTCTTTTTCATATTATCAACCCTTCATAAATCATTACTTTTATATTATATCATTATTTTAGTAAAAGAAAAAAGGATTTTCATCCTTTATAGTCTTCATCGATTTTTTCAATATCATCAACGATAGTTAATTGCTCTTGAATTGTATTCTTAATTCTAGATTTATATAGTTTTAAGCTTCTTCTTAAACGATCGGCTTCTAATTCAGTTTTTTCTGCTTCAATTAAAGCATCGTTAATAATATGTGAAGCATTTTTCTTGGCTTCTTCAATGATTAATTTGGCTTCATCGTGAGCCACTTTTTTAATTATATTTGATGAGTCTTCAGCAATTAATACTGCTTTGTTTAGAGTTTTTTCTAAGCCTTTGTAGTGTTCTAATTGTTCTTTCATAACACGAATTTCTTCGTCTTTTTGTTTAAGTTTGTTTAACATGTTTTCGTATTCACGAGTAACTTCGTTAACAAAACCATTAACTTCTAGTTTATCGTAACCACTACCGGTTGTTCTAAATTTTTCCATGACTCACCTCGATTTCATATCATTGATAAAAGAATGATAATTATCTTACCATTCTGGTTCTTCTTTTTCGTCTTCAGCTTTACTATTTTCTTCGCTTATCTTTCCTTGAACATTTACGTTCTTAGGTGCACATAGATAGATACCTACGCCAATCTTTTGCATAGTTCCACCAATGGCATAAATACAACCACTTAGAAAATCAATTATTCTTTTAGCTTGATCTGCTGTTACTCTTTTTAGATTAACAACTACACTATTTCTCTTCTTTAAATGATCAGCAATTTGTTGACTTTCAGAGAAAGCACGTGGTTCTAATAAAATCATTTTAGGACCAGCTGTTTCTTCTTCAACTACTTCTGTTTCATAGAATGATTCTTCTGTGTAGTTTTCATCATCTATATCTGGTTCTTGTGCGAATAATCCTTTTAAACTAAATTTTCCCATAATTTAGCCTCCCTATTACTATATTACTCATTAATTATATCTAATATTCATATTTTTTTCAATAAATTAATGAAAAAAGAGAGATTTTTTATCTCTCTTC
>JAFPMR010000222.1 GCA_017411235.1 Bacilli bacterium
ACTTTCTTAGAAACTTAGTAGCTTCACTTAGGTCAAGAGTATATGAATTAATAGAACCAACACTTAGTGATGAAAATATCGATTTATACCTTGATCGTGTCGACAGCTATACAATTTGTGAGCACGATAAAACTGTTCCAGTAGGAACTATAGCTTATGAAAAGGGTAGTAGACCTAATGTAGTTGGCAGTCTATCATATTCAATAGAAAAAGAATATCGTGGTAACAATTATGGACTAAGAGCAATTCGTTTAGTAGGTAAAAACCTATTAGACAAAGGTGTATCTAAAATAATTATTACTCCAAAAAATAACGATAACATACCTACAGTTAGTATACTTGAAGAATTTGGTGGCAGAATCCTACCAGAAGAACCTTCATATGTACCAACTGCACATATAGAAGCAACAAGTATGTTTAGAAAATAAAAAAAGATGTGATTATTCACATCTTTTTATTTTATAAAGAATATCCGTGTTTTCCAGGTTTAAAGATATCTTCGTCATCGTCTTCAAAAGTAACATTAGCAGATTGACATTGACCTAAAGATTCTTTAAGTTCTTCTAACTCAGCTTTTTTCTTTCTTATTGCATCAATCTTTTCATCATATGACAAAGCATCAGTTTTCTTAGTAATAATACCTTTTCTGTACATTTCTTTAAAAAGTTCATCCGTTTTTTCATCTGACAAAAATAGCATAGTAGCTGAAAGAATAACGTTAATTACTGGAACAGCTACATAGCCAGCTATCTTTAAGCAATCACGTATGACCTCTGAAAAAGACTTTTTACTATTAACTATTTCATAACCCTCTCTTTTCATTTTGTTTAAAATTGCTAACATTGAAATTGTGTCAACTGCTAAACAAGCTCCAGTTGAAATTAAATAAATATTAAGTAACATATAAAATCCCCTTCCAAAAATTATAAAGTTTTACTTTCTTTTTCTCCAACATAACCATCAGTTGGATAATCAGTTTCATCAAAATTATAAGTGCCATTATTAGATAAAGATTCTTTTAAAGATTCTAACTCGGCTTTTTTTGCTTCAATAGCAGCAATACGTTCTTCGTAAGTCATATTTTTTTCCTTTTTTGTAACCATCTTTTTATCAATTAATTCAAATACAGATTTTTCAGCTAGCCTTTCACCATATTTGATATAAAGAAAAGGAAGTACGAAACGTATAATAGGAATAGTAAATGCTGGTATTGCTTTAATCCATCTAACAGCTTTTTCTGAAACAGATTCTTTTGCTCCTGTCACCATTTTTTTACCAGTTATTGGTTCATAACCACGTGCTAATAAGCCACGATTAACCTTGTTAACAACTGCTCTTATTGCAATAGTATCAAGTGCGATACATGCCCCTGTACTTGCTAAATAATAAATTAAAAAAGTTTTCATTATTCAATTCACCCCCCAATTAGTGAAATTTATTCTATTGAATAACAACTATTTTGTCAAATAAGTCTTAATTATATAAACATAAAAAAATTAAATACTATGCTATAATTATAAACAGGTGATCTATATGAAAGTAGGTTTAGTATTAGAAGGTGGCGGACTTCGTGGTTTATATACTGCTGGAGTTCTTGATACTTTTTTAGAAAACAATATCAAAGTAGACTGTATTATAGGAGTTTCTGCTGGTGCTTTATTTGGTGTTAACTTTTATTCCAAACAAAAAGGTAGAGCACTAACATATAACAAAAAATATGCTAAAGATAAAAGATACATGAGTATTCCTTCCTGGATACTTACAGGGAATTATATCAATAAAAAATTTGCTTTCTATAAAATGTCTAATAAACTAGTTCCTTTTGATAATGAAACTTATAAAAAGAATTGTAAAAACTTCTTCGCTGTAGTTACTAATGTAAAAACAGGAGAAGCAGAATACATGCCTGTTGATGATCCTCTAGATCAAATGGAAATCCTAAGAGCAACAAGTGCCATACCACTACTATCTAGGATGGTAAAAATAGGTAAAGAAAAATACTTAGATGGTGGTGGAGCAGATAGCATTCCTATTGAAGCTATGCAAAAACTAAACTATGACAAAATAATAGTTGTAGAAACTCAACCATATAACTTTGTAAAAGAACCATTATCTAAAAAAGAAGAAAAACTAATAAAACTAAAATATCGTAATTATCCTAATTTTGTTAACACTATTCTTCATAGACATGAAGCTTATAATAAACAAAAGAATTATATAAAAAGTCTTGAAAGAAAAGGCGAAGTCTTTGTTATCAGACCAAGTATTTCAGTAAAAACTTCTATCAAAAACAAAAATCCAGAAAGATATCAAGAAGTATATGACTTAGGTGTCTCTGATACAGAAGCAGTGTTAAATGATTTAAAAGCATATTTAAAAGAATAGTTTAACTATTCTTTTTTTGTTATAATTATGATGGTGATAATATGAATAACAAAGTAGTTATAATTGGTTGCGGTAATGTAGGAATGAGTTATGCTTATGCCTTACTAAACCAAAGAACCTATGTTAATAAGTTATATCTTATTGACTTAAATAGAGAAAGAGTAGAAGGAGAAGTAATGGACTTAAACCATTGTCTTGCATATGCTCCTTCTAAAATAAGTATTAATGTTGGTGATTATAAAGATTGCAAAGACGCTCGTATCGTTATGATTGCTGCAGGTGCTAATCAAAAACCAGGTGAAACAAGATTAGATTTAATCAAAAAGAATGCTGCTATCTTTAAAGATATCATTGCTAAAGTAATGAAATCTGGTTTCAAAGGAATCTTCTTAGTAGCAACTAATCCAGTTGATATCATGACTCAAATAGTATATAAATATTCTGGTTTACCTACATATCAAGTAATAGGTAGTGGAACAAGTTTAGATACAGCAAGATTACAATTAATGATTGGTAAAAAACTGTGTATAAGTCCAAAGAGTATTCAAGCCTTTGTTATTGGTGAACATGGCGACTCAGAAATTATTCCTTGGTCAAATGCTAATATTGGTTTACAAGATATTAAAGAATTCTTATCTAAAAAAGAACTAAAACAACTAGAAGATGATGTTAGAAATGCTGCATATGAAATAATCAATAAAAAAGGTGCTACATATTATGGTATTGGTATGTCATTAGTAAGAATAACAAATGCTATCCTAGGAAATGAAAATCTAATAATGTGTTTATCAGTATATGATCAAAAGAATAAAGTATATATTGGTCAACCTGCAATTCTTTCTAAAGACGGCGTAAAAAGAGTAATACCATTAAAACTAACTCAATACGAAACAAATAAATACTTAAAATCAGTTAATGTAATAAAAGAAAATTTAAAAAAAGTTAAATAATTCAACTTCTAGTTGAGTTATTCAACCATCAATTTATTAAAATATTATATAATATATGTAATAATTAATTTGAAAGGAGAAAACAACATGAAAAAATTAAGTAAATTATTAATCGTACTATTAGCAGTAATATTATTAGTAGGATGTGGAAAGAAACAAGAAGAGGTTAAAGAAGATGTTCTTCCTAAACCAGAAATATCTGAAGGACAAAGAGGAGAACTAGGAATCGATAAAAACATTAACGAATCTACTATTGATAAATATCTAGGTAGAGAAGACGCAGTATATCGTGATATGCGTATGTTAATCGATCCAGCTACATATGAAAGTATTGGTGGAGATGCATACCTTTCAGGATTCGTAAAAGGATTTGAAGTAGTACCATTACCATACTTAGTAAATGTAATTGGATTACCTGATGTAGTAGGTAAAACATATACAGGTAAAACATTATTTACTCAAGATGCTGAAGGAAACTACAAAGCTAATTACAAAGAATCAATGGCTATTCTAGAATATCTATTCCCTAAAGATAAAATTATCTTCTTAATGTGTGGTGGTGGCGGTTACGCTGGCATGACAAAAGCATTACTAGTAGCTAATGGTTGGGATGCAGATAAAATCTATAATGTTGGTGGATACTGGTATTACGAAGGAAAGAATAATGTTCAAGTAAAAACAGAAGAATATGGTGAAGTATCATATGATTTCTGGAAAGTTCCATATCATAACATTGATTTCAAAACATTACATGAGGTTAAATAATGAAAAGAATATTTAAAGTACTCCTTTTATTACTAACATTAACATTATGTATTGCTTGTAAAAAAGAAGAAAAAATTGAACCATTCGATTTAAAAGAAGAATACTATCAAGAAAGTAAACAAATAGAATTAGACTTAGATGGTTTAAATAAACTAATCGAAGATAAAGAATCATTTGGTGTATTCGTTTACTTACCTGGATGTACATCATGTGCAGCTTTTAGTGAAGTATTAAGTGAATTCCAAAAAGATAACACACTTACTTTCTATAAAACAGAAATTCAATATGCTAAAAAAACAGATATTGGTAACAAAATAAAATATGCTCCATCATTTGTCATCTTTAAAGAAGGC
>JAFPMR010000223.1 GCA_017411235.1 Bacilli bacterium
AATATTAGTAATAATACGATGAGGCATAACTAATGCTAAATCTCCTGCAACACAATCTTTTAATGTTGGTTCAATGAACCCTTTATTAATACGATGCCATTCACTTCTTCTACCTTGTTTTAAGTCTTTTAAACTTTGAATGATAGGTTTTCCATCGCCTAAAACATTAGCTATTCTAGCGATACTTTCACCATATAAACGTGTATTAGTTACTGGCTCAGTTAGATTAACTTTAGAAATGAAAGCAAAGTTAGTATTATTGCTCTTAATATCTTTTAAAGCATGTCCGTTAACACAAATAAATCCATAGTAATTTTCTTTAGCTACAAATCCTCCAGGATTAGTACAGAAAGTCCTAATTTCGTCACCATAAGTATCAGTTTTAATAAATATTGTAGGATCATAAATTATATTAGTAATTTGTTCCATAATTTCTTTTCTTACTTCTACTCTAACACCAATCTCAATACTTTGAGAAAGATATGGAATCTCATATTTATCAGCTAATTCTTGAATCCATTTAGCACCAGTTCTACCTGGAGCTACAACAACATATTTAGTTTTTAAAGTTGTAGATTTAGAACCAGTTTTATAAGTAACTTCATGTTCATTTTCATTAATAGTTTTAATATCAGTTACATCTGCTCTATCAAATAAATCTACACCCTTATCAGTTAAGAAATCACAAATACCTTGAATATATTCAGGTAAATGATCACTACCTAAATGCTTTTGTTTAATAACTAATAAACGTGCTCCAGCAATAGCAACTTGTCTTTTAATCTCATTAGCTTCGTCCATATTAGAAGGATAAACTTCTGCATCCATCTTAAATTTATTAAATATCTCTTCAGTTTCATCAATTAATTGATTAGCTTCGCTTTCTAACATATATTTAGTTAAATCACTTTTACCTAATTTAGGAATAAAGTTTAGTTTACCATCAGAAAAAGTTCCAGCTCCACCATATCCTGCTAAAACAGCACAAGGATTACAATTTTGACATGGAATACCCTTCTTGTTCATAGGACAAACTCTATTTTTAACAGAAGATCCTTTTTCAAGAATTGCTATTTTTAATTTACTATTTTTTGTAATTAATTCATAAGCAGTAAATAAACCCGCAGGTCCTGCTCCAACTATTACAACATCATATTTATTTCTCATCTCTACCACCAATATTTATTTTAACATAAATTATTTCATTAAAAAAGAATAACCTGACGTTATTCTTTAAAAGTAAATACCCAATCTAAGATTTCTACATCATCACCTGGTTGAGCTCCAAGACGTTCTAATTCATCTTCAACACCCATACCACGGATCTTACGAGCAAATCTATCAACACTTTGATCTTCATGGAATTTAGTCATCATAAATAACTTTTCAATTTCATCTCCATGAATAACCCAATTACCATTGTCTTTTCTTGTAATAGTAAATGGTTTTTGATTCTCATATTTATAAACAACATGTCCCTCATATTTAGTTTCTTCATATAAAGGTTCATCATCTATTGTTTCTAAAATATCAGCTAGTTTAATAATCATATCATCTAAACCATTATTATTCATACAAGATACTTCAATAACTTCTAATTTAGGAAATGCTTTTTTAAATTTGGCTAAATTATCTTCAGCATCTGGAAGATCCATTTTATTTGCTATTACTATTTCTTTTTTCTTAGCTAACTTTTCATCATAAGATTCAATTTCTTTTCTTATAACTTTATAATCTTCAATCGGATCTCTTCCTTCAAAAGCACCCATATCTATTACATGACCAATAATCTTCGTACGCATAGCATGTTTTAAAAACTTTTCACCTAATCCAGCACCTTCTGCAGCACCTTCAATTAAACCAGGTAAATCAGCCATAACAAACACTCTATTATCTTTTAATTTAACTACACCTAAATTAGGATTTAAAGTTGTAAAATGATAAGCAGCTATCTTAGGATTAGCTCCACTGATTAAAGATAAAATAGTACTCTTACCTACTGATGGCATTCCGACTAAACCAACATCAGCTAATACTTTTAATTCACATTTAACTACTCTTTCTTCACCAGGTTCACCATATTCACTCATTTTAGGAGCAGGATCTTCTTGAGTAGCAAAGGCTTTATTACCTCTACCACCACGACCACCATGGCAAACTGTAAATGTTTCACCATCACGAGTTAAATCACAGATTACTAAACCTGTTTTATCATCTATTAAAGTAGTACCTTCTGGAACTTTAATAATAACATCTTCGGCGTTTTTACCATTCATATCAGAACCTTTGCCATTAACGCCTTTATCACCTTTAATAATCTTTTTATACTTTAAATCAACTAATGTTTTTAAACCTTTTTCAACTTGGAAAATAATATCGGCACCTTTACCGCCATTACCTCCATTAGGTCCACCAAATGGTATAAATTTTTCCCTTCTAAAAGAAGTACATCCATCTCCACCATTACCAGCAATTAGTTTAATAACAACTTCATCTACAAACATGAGTATCACCTCTTTTTCTTCTTAATTTATTATAACATAAATAAAGGACCTTAAAAGGTCCTATCATTTTATTTTACTTCGTAAACACTAACTTTTTTCTTATCTCTGCCAAGTCTTTCGTATTTTACAACACCACTAACTTTAGCAAATAAAGTATGGTCTTTACCCATTCCAACATTTGTTCCAGGAAAAACTTTAGTTCCTCTTTGACGATAAAGAATGCTTCCTGCATTAACAGTTTCACCATCAGCAGCCTTAGCACCTAATCTACGACCTCTAGAATCTCTACCGTTTTGAGTAGAACCTTGAGCTTTAACGTGAGCGAATAATTGGATATTTAATTTCATAAAATTCATATTTAAACCTCATTTCTTATCTCAATATTTTTAGGATACTGACTTTTTAAATCTTCTAACATCATAATAACGTTATTTAAAATCTTTTGATTCATTTCAGTTTCCTTTTTGATAGTTACCCTAAGTAATCCATCATCTTCTACATAATCAATTGAATCATCTAAAGATATAATATTATTTACAGCAGTAATCATCATTGTACTAACAGCAGCACAAACGATATCTTTACCATAATCATCATATCCAGCATGACCTTTGACTACAATTTCATAAACTTTACCATTTTTATTCTTTATATTAACTTTAATCATAATTATTTAACAATTTTCTTAACAGTTAACTTAGTATATGGTTGTCTATGACCTTGAGTCTTACGGAATTTTTTCTTAGGTCTATATTTGAAAACAACTACCTTCTTTTGTTTTCCTTGTTTTTCAACAGTACAAACAACTTTAGCTCCTTTTACAGTAGGAGTTCCAGCAACACCGTCAACAAATAGTACTTCGTCAAATTCAACGTCTTTTCCTACTTCTGCATCTAGTTTTTCAACATAGATTGTGTCACCTTCAGTAACATAATATTGTTTTCCACCTGTTACAAATACAGCTTTCATCTACATACCTCCTTATAAATTTTTGAAGTCACGCCCTCGAGGTGATCAATTGATACTTAAACCTTTTTAGTGCGGTTTCGAAGAAAGTTCCTCAAAACGTCTCTAATTATAACAAGAAATACCCTATAAGTCAAACAAAAATGCCTTATTTATTAAAGAAAAAAGAACTATTATCTAGTTCTTTTACGTTCTTTAACTTTTTTAAGTGCTTCTTGTGCTTTACCCCATACTGCAGTAACACCATTAGCAGCTAAACCAGCACCAGTAACAGCTAAATCTTTAGCACCAGTTAATCCTTTTCTAATAAGTTCTCTACCTACAGTAAATAAGTTACCTGCTTCAACTTCCTCTAGTGGAGGTTCTATTTCATTTCCCTCTTCATCTACATACTTATATTCAATTTCTACACGAGGAATAGTAGTCTTACTATTGTATTCTTGATATAGATCATATGCATTATTATTAACAGCAAACATTAACATCTTAATTTCCATTTGACTTAAAACATCATATTTAATAGATTCCAATTGTCTTGCTTTTAAGAACTTACCATATTCAATAACATTATCGTTTTCATCATAGAAAACAACATTTCCAAGTAATACAGTTAAAATCTCAGCTTTATTAGCGTGATACACTTGGAATACTCTAAGTATTTCATCTCTATCTTCTATCTTAGGTAATCTATCTCCATCAATAATATCAAAGATCATACGTAGATATCTTTGCTCAGACATAAGAGCTTTATTAGGGCTTTCATTAAAGAAAGAAACAATTTTATATACTGTGGTTTTAAGAGCATCTAAAGCTTCTCCTCCACCATTTGTAAAACCTATTCCTTTAAACTGATCCCAAGCAAAATCATATGTATATTTTTTAATAGTATTACCATCTCTAACAGTAGCAATAATTGTACCATCTTTATATTCCAAATTTTCCATTAAGCCTTTTTCAATTTGTTCAAGCATAATACTCAAGAAAAGATTTAAATCAAAGATAAGAGGAATTTCTTCACCTTCAACATTAAAATACAATGTATCACTGTGACCCATAAATTTAGGAACATCTAAAGTGAACTTTTTCTCTATTTCCTTATATTCACCATTATTAGTCTTTTTTATCTCATATGTAGCCATATCAAACCCTCCTGAAATGTAATATTTATAATAAATCAATTTTAATCAAATAGCAATAAATAATTCGGGTTTTGTCTCTCTAATACTAAGATATTCATCTCCTGCAATAATAATATGATCAGTAACCGTAATACCCATCATTTTGCCTAATTTAATAAAAGAAGAAGTTAACTCTAAATCAGCTCTACTTGGATTTAGTGAACCTGCTGGATGATTATGAACAATAATCATCGAAGCAGCATTACATCTAACTCCTTCTCTAAAGACATCTCTAGGTGTTACATTACTACCATTAACAGTACCCACAAATATAATTCTTTTATCGATAACGTTCTTTTTAGTATCTAAATATATAGTTAAAAACTTCTCTTGTATTTCATAGCTTAATTCATCTCTACATAACAAAAAAACATCTCTTCCTGTCTTAATACTAAAGATATCATCACTTTTACTTAATACCCTTTTACCAAACTCAACAGCAGCTAAAATACTCATCGCTTTAGCATCTCCAATACCTAAAATACATTTTAAAGATAGATAATTTATCTTTTGAAAATCATGAATCTTAATTTCTCTTAGTAAATCAAAACTTAGTTCTTTTACAGATTTAGATTTAGAACCAGTTCTCATTAAAATACTTAATAATTCTTCATTACTTAAAGATTCTACTCCATATTTTTTTAATCTTTCCCTAGGTCTTTCCTCTTCACACATTTCTCTAATTAAATAACTCATAAATACTTCCCTTCACCCTATATATACTCCGTTGAAGTTCTATTTCCTTTTTTTTCATAAAAAAAGAAGAGTTATTTAACTCTTCTTATTTTCTTTCCACTAGTTATAATAGCCATTTTAAAATCTTCTATTATTGGTTTAGCTTCTGTATTAGATACCTTTTTTACTTCAAAAGGATCTTCAGAAACTAATTTACCAACTAGTAATCTTATACCTAATTCATTATCAGATGGCATGTAATTTGTATAAACAATATAATCATCCATCTTACCAAGAACAGTATAATTTATTGGAATGCCAACGTCATTTTCCATTGTAAATTTCTTTTGCATCTTATCCCTCCAGTTTAACGCTGACTAGCTTAGAAACACCTGATTCTTGCATTGTAATACCATATAAAGAATCTGTATATTCCATTGTTTTCTTTTTATGAGTAATAATTATAAATTGACTTCTTTCTTTCTTAGAAACCAAATAATTACCAAATGCTGAAACGTTAGCATCATCTAATGCTGCTTCAACCTCATCTAAGATAACAAAAGGAACTGGTTTAACATTAAGTATTGCAAACAATAAAGATATTGCTGTTAATGTTTTTTCTCCACCAGATAACAATGCTATAGAATTTAATTTCTTTCCAGGAGGTAAAGCACTAATTTCAATACCAGTACTTAATAAATCATCCGGATTAGTTAATTCAAGTATACCTTCTCCACCCTTAAATAGAGTCTTAAATACAACACTAAATTCTTTTCTAATCTTTTCAAATGTATCTACAAATCTAGTTTTCATTATTTCATCCATTTCTTCAATAACAGACATCAAACTATTAATAGAAGATTCTAGATCATTTCTTTGATTAGTTAAGAAAGTATATCTTTCATTAATACGATTGTATTCTTGAATACTACCAGTATTAACATCTCCTAAACTCTTAACTTTAGCTTTAAGATTATTAACTGTAATACGTGCCGTATCTTCTTCAATATCTAAGCTATATTCACTATGTGCTTTTTCATACGTTAAATTATAATCTTCATTTAATTCTAATAGTAAATTATCTAATTTAACATCCATCTTACCAAGTTTAATTTCTTCAAGTTTTAATTCATTTTGTTTACTTGTAATCTCAGCATTAGCTTCTCTATACATTTTTTCAAGATTATTAATTTCATTAGTTAAATCGAATTTATCACTTTTTAACTTCTCTAACTCTTTTTCTAATTTTTCTTTTTGAGCTTCTTTTTCATAATAATCATTTAAAATGTTTTCTAATTCTTTATCTAATTTATTATCTTTTTTATTCTTAACACCAGCAAGTTCATTATTCTTGCTATCAAAGTTCTTGTTTAAATTATTAAGATTATTATTCTTAACATTAACTTGTTCAGTTAATAAAACAACATCTCTTTGACTAGTTTCTAATTCGTTAGCATTCTTGTCAATACTATCGTTAATATCCTTTAAGCTTTCTTCTAACTTAGCTAGTTCTTCTTTTTTATTATTTAAAGATTTTTGTAATTCTTCTAACTCATATTTTTGGTTTAATACTCCACTAGTAGTTTTTAAAGATCCACCAGTAATAGCACCACCAGCATATTGAACTTCACCAGCTAAACTAACAATCTTATATTTATAATTAATTAATTTACCAACTTCATTTAAAGTATCAATATCTTTAACTACAATGACATTTCCTAATTGATTTAAGACAATACCACTATATTGATCATCATACTTAACTAAAGAAGCAGCAGTCCCAACAAAGCCATCTAAATGTTTAATCTTTTCTAAATCTTCATATAAAACATTTCTTGGCTTAATAATTGAAATTGGAAAGAATGTAGCTCTACCTAGTTTGTTTTCCTTTAAATACTCGATTGCTGTTTTAGCACTCTTTTCGTTATCTACTACTACAACATTCATTTGAGCACCTAAAGAAACATCTATAGCAGTAACATACTTTTCAGGTACTTCTATTAATTTACTTAATACCCCATGAATACCCTTTAATCTAATATTACTTAAGACATTTCTAACACTATAAGGTAACTTAGTATCATTATTAATATTCTCATTTAAAATATCAATTTTATTAGTCAAAACAAGTATTTCTTTATTTAAATTATTAATCTTATCTAATGTTTTATTTCTTTCATCTTTTTTATCTTCATTAATCTTGATTAATTCCATACTATGTAATTGTTTAACTTCTAGATTACTTTGTAATTCTTTTAATTCATTCTTTGAAGCTTCAATTGAATTAGTTAAGGATAATACCTCTTCTTGTAGTGTGAACATACTTAACTGTAGTTTATTATCATCAACTTCATATTTCTGTCTTTCAATAGTAATCTTTTTCTTACTATCTAACTCTGCAAGTTCATTATTTAATTCAACTAATAAATAATTCTTATTATCTATTTCTTCATCTAATTTTAAACCATCAAGTTTTAACTTTTCTACTCTCGAAGTATCAGTATCATTAATTAATGTAATTCTTTCTAAATCACTAGTAAGATATTTTACTCTTTCTTGAACTTTATTATATTCGAGATTGATATTTTCTATATCATGAGCAATTAAAGCTATTTCAATATTAGTTAATTGTTCTTTATAATCTAAATATTTTTGAGCTTTTTCACTTTGTTCTTTTAATGGCTCTAAAGAAACCATTAATTCATCGATTAAAAGATTAACTCTTTCTAAATTCTCATTAGTTCTCTCTAACTTACGATATGATTCTTCTTTTCTTTTTTTATACTTTAAAACACCAGCAGCTTCTTCAAATATTACACGTCTTTCTTCTGGTTTACTATTAACTATATCAGCAACAGCACCTTGACTAATAATATTAAAAGATTCTTTACCAGCACCACTGTCTAAAAATAAATCAGTTATATCTTTAAGTCTTACTCTAGAATTATTAATATAGTATTCATTTTCACCAGTTCGATAAACACATCTCTTAACTTCAACTTCATTAAATTCACTATTTAAGTAATGATCTGTATTATCAAAAGTTAAACTAACCCATGCTCTTGATTGCGGACCTCTAGACTTAGAACCAGCAAAAATAACATCACTCATGCTATTATCTCCACGCAAAGCTTTAACAGATTGCTCTCCTAAAACCCAACGAACAGCATCAACTATGTTACTTTTACCACTACCATTAGGTCCAACAACACCAGTAATACCTGGGTTGATATCTAATTCCGTTTTCTCAGCAAACGACTTAAACCCATTGCACCTAATACACTTTAAATACATAACATCACCTAAACCTTAGCTTGTTTGTTATATGCATCCAAAGCAGCCATTTGTTCAGCTTCTTTTTTGCTCTTGCCGCTTCCTCTTCCATAAACGATATTATCTATAACAACTTCTACATCAAACTTCTTATCATGAGCAGGACCGCTTTCACCAATAATGCGATATTCTAAAGATTTTTTAGTTGTTTGAACTAGTTCTTGTAACTTACTCTTATAATCAGTTGAGAATATACTATGATTTTCAACGCAAGGTATAACAACTTGTTCAAATAAATGACGTGCTGCATCTAGTCCTTGATCCAAATAAATGCAACCCATAATACTTTCAAAAATATCAGCAATAATAGTTTCATTAATATTATTAAGTTGGCCATGACCTACTCTAATATATGGAACATAATTAAGTTCTTCAGCATACTTAGCACAAGCATTTTCACAAACATAACTTGCTCTAGTCTTACTCATCTCTCCCTCAGTTAATTCCATATTATTATATAAATAATCACTCATTAGAATTTGTAATACTGCATCACCTAAAAACTCTAATCTTTCATAGTTCTTACAATCATGTTCATTAGAATAAGAAGAATGAGTTAATGCTTGCAATAACAAATCTTTATTATTAATCTTAATACCGAATTTTTCTAGAAAATCCATAACTATCACCTTTTCCATTATACCAAATTATTGCAATATTTACTAAACTAATTTTTTGTAGTAGAATTATTATATCAAAAATATTAAAAACAAGGAGATATATATGAAAAAAAACATTATAATTTTATTACTAATAAGTATCCTTACCCTAACCTTTGCAACAGGTTGTGATAACGATGAATTAAAGGGATCAAACATCAAAGTATCCGTATATCCTATCGAGTATTTAATAACTAGTTTATATGATATAGAAGAAAGTAATTACACAATATCAAGTATTTATCCTAACGGAACAGACATCAAAGAATATGAACTAACAGATAAACAATTATCAGATTATGCAAAATCTACTACATTATTTGTTTATAATGGTTTATCAAACGAAAAAGAAATAGCTAAAACATTAATAAATAAGAATAAAAAAATCCAAATAATAGATGTATCTTATGGATTAAAATATCAATATGGAATTGAAGAATTATGGTTAAATCCAAATAACTTCTTAATGCTAGCGAATACAGTAAAAAGTGATTTAGAAGAATTAAGCTCATCTAAATATGCTGCTGATAAGATTGAAAAAAAATATGCTGAACTAGAAGAAAATCTTACAACATTAGATGCTGAATTAAGATCAATATCTAAAGTAGCAAACAATAAAGGAAAAAATACAATTATCATAGCTTATGATGCCTTTGGTTTCTTAGAAAAATATGGTTTCAATATTGTAAACATTTCTCAAGAAAACAATATAACATCATCAATAAAAAATAGATTTAAAGATAAAACATACAAATATATCTTCGTAGCTAAGAATGAAGATGTATCAGATAGTATTAAAGACTTAGTTGATAATTATGGAGCAGAATTAGTAGAAATAGATACTATGACTACTCTAACAGACAAACAAAAAACTAATAAAGAAAATTATTTAACAATAATGAATGATTTCCTAACTACATTATCAAACTTAACATCAAAATAAAAAAGAATAACTAACGAGTTATTCTTTTTATTATATTTGATAATACTTTTTTCTTTTCTACAAAATGAACAAGTAAAGAATCACCTATCTTTGAAACTTCAAAATCTTTTAATTCTCCTTCAGGGTTAACTAAAGAAAATAAAGCATGAAGATTGTCATTTAAATACTTATTTAAATCAATATCCTTACTTTCAGATCTAATCATATAATATTCAGGTAAAGTGGTACTTCCGAAAACAACCTCACCATCTTCAAATAATATATTTTCATCATAAAATATCGGAATTCCATAAGTTAACATTCCTCTTTTAAAATTCATTAAATCTTGTAAATCTTCAACTTTATGTTGCTCATCCATTCTTCTTTTACCTAAAGACATTGGACTTTGAGTAAGAATAATCATTCTACTAAGAGTTAATATATCCCATCTAGCATTATCACTAAAATCAACAATATAAGGATTTCTGTCGATAATATTAGCAATATCCATATTAGTAATCTCAGTAAATTCTTCAGGAGAATGTTTTTCTCTACGATTCTTTCTAGCAACTAAGCCACCAAAGAAAACTGATCCATATCTATCAGCTAGATATTCAAGATCTCTCATTTGTACAAAACATCTCTTGATTCCTTGTTCATCTCTAATAATTATTTTCATCAGTATCACCTTTCCTTTCTTGTTTTATTAAACGGGTTTTACTCTACCATAAATGACTAAAAATGGCAAATTTAAAGTACCTTTACTTGACATTTTATTGCAGCAAAAAAAGTCCAAATGGACTTTTAATTTCTACATGGCGGAGCAGGAGAGATTTGAACTCTCGCGCCAGTTACCCGACCTACACCCTTAGCAGGGGCGCCTCTTCAGCCTCTTGAGTACTGCTCCATAACCAAGGTAACAAATAAATTATAACCAATTATCTTCTCTTCGTCAACTTCTTTTTAAGTTCATTTTGATTCTTTAAA
>JAFPMR010000224.1 GCA_017411235.1 Bacilli bacterium
GTTCAACAAAAGAATTAACAAGTACATCTTTCATAGATGTATATCCTTTTGCGTTCTTCTTTTGAGCTAAATCAAATATTCTTCTTTCTGCAACATCCATAATTGAATCAACTTCTTCTGTTTCATCATATCCAAGTGCAATAAGTTCATTAGAAGTTGAAATCAAATTTCTTAAGATATACTTCTCTTCTACTATTTTTACATATCTTTCTATATTTGCAGTAGTTGGGACTTTAAGTGGAAGTTCGGCTAAATACTCTATTCCTCCTGCTTTTTCCAAATCACCCATTTCTACTAGTTCTGCTTTAACAGTAATTATATCTATAGGTTCATTTCTCAAATACAAGTTAGTAATAGCTCTAAATATAATTTTATTATCTTCTCTATAGAATGCATCTTCTTTTAATATTTCTAAAGCAGCAATAACAGCATCTTTATCTGTAAGCATACTTCCTAAAATTGCTTGCTCTGCATCCACATCATGTGGTGGTATTCTTCCTATATCCATTTTAAACCATCCTTGTTACTTTAAACTAATTTGGTATTACCATTACTGTAACTGTTGATACAACACCTTCATTTAGTTTTATATCAACTCTTTTGTTTCCTGCTTCTTTGATAGGTTCATCAAGTAATATCTTTTTCTTATCTACATCTATGTTAAAGTCTTTCTTTAATGCTTCTGCGATTTCTTTTGATGTTACTGAACCAAATACCTTTCCGTTATCTCCAGTTTTTACATGTAATTTTACTACTGTCTTTTTTAGTTTTTCTGCAAGTACTAAAGCTTCTTTTTTATCTTCCTCTTTTTTATATGCTACAGAGTCTTTTTTATTTTGTAAGTTGTTCATGTTTCCAACATCTGCTTTTACTGCTAATCCCTTTGGTAGCAAATAATTTCTAGCATATCCATCTGACGCTTCAATAACTTGATCTTTTTTTCCTACGCCTTTGATATCTTGTTTTAAAATTACTTTCATAAAAACCTCCCACATTTAAATCTTTTTCAAGTAGCTACATTTTATAACAAAAAGCCCAATTTTTCAACTATAAGTTGAAATTCACTTTAAGCTATCTTTTATAGTATAAAAAATCCACATTTTGTAATCAAAATGTGGATTATATTATCTATTTAGTTTCTAATAAGTATTCATTAATTCTAATTATTAACTCATCATGAGCTTCTTCTAATGTTAGACCTTCAAGTTGAGCACCTGCTAGAGTGATGTGTCCACCACCACCAAGTTTCTCTAATATAATTTGAACATTTATATTACCAACTGATCTACCACTAATAAATACTGTGTTATCCATCTTAGCCATAACAAATGATGCTGATATATCACTTATTGTTAAAAGCTCATCTGCTGCTCTAGCACAAATTAAGTTAGCATTTTCATCTTCACCTTTGTAAGTTGAAATTGCAATGTTTCCTTCAATGATTTCAGCTTCATTTATAATCTCAGCAATAGTCTTATAACTTTCTAAGTCTGTTTGGAACCATTTCTTAACTCTTATGATATCAACACCATACTTTCTTAAGTATGCTGCAGCTTCAAATGTTCTAACACCAGTCTTAAATGTAAAGTCTTTAGTATCAACCATGATACCACCATATAATCCTTCTGCTTCAATTAAGTTTAACTCAACTGGATCTGGATAGTATTGAATAATTTCTGTTACAAGCTCTGCGGCTGAAGAAGCATATACTTCATGGAATGAAAGTAATGGATTCTCAATTGCTTCAGGGCTCTTTCTATGGTGATCTATTACTACTATCTTATCAAATTTTTCTAATAGTTCAGGGAATTCAACATAGTTAGTTTTATGAGTATCTACAATGAATAATACTGAATCATCAGTTATAAGTTCTTCTGCGTCGCCTTTTGTAATGATTAATTCTTTATATTCATCACTTTCTTTAACTTCGTCATAGAACTTACCTAGATTCTTTCCTTTTGGTTCAGATACTATATAACCACTAACACCTGATGTTTTAGCTAATTTAAGTACTCCAAGTGCAGAACCAAATGAATCTATGTCAATATTGCTATGACCCATAATAAATACATTGTCTGCTTCTTTAATTATCTTAGAAATTGATTGAGCTATAGTTCTTGCTTTAACCTTAGTTCTCTTTTCAATCTCTAATGAAGTACCTCCAAAGAAAGTATATTTTCCATCTTTTCTAACGACTGCTTGGTCGCCACCTCTACCTAAAACTATCTCCATACCACTTAAGGCATTCTTATATTTTTCGTAGTTTGTGTTACCTTCGTTAGTTACTGATATACTAAGTGTAATTTGAACATCGTTAGATGTTTTTATTTTCTTAATACTGTCTAAGATACTAAATCTATCCTTCTCAAAATCAGCTAGGTATCTTTGTTCAAATATAATTGTAAATGAATCTCTTTCTGTCTTAATAACTAAGCCACCGATTCCAGTTATCCAATCAATTATCTCTTTTTCGATATTTCCTAAAAGTTCAATCTTTTCTTCTGGTAAAGCTCTTTGGATTAAGTCATCATAGTTATCAATCTCTACCATACCGATACAAATCTTTGAACCATTTGCTTCATCAAAAAGATCATTATATTTAGTATCATCTATAAAGTACAAGTTAAGCACGTATTCTTGGCTTTTATTGCCACGTCTTTTTGTTCTAACTACTCTACCTTTTACTTTATAAATCTTTTTATCAATATTAATTTGTTTAGATATTTCTTTAGTTGAATCTTTTTCAAGATCTAATTTTATTTCTTTAATCATTTGAGATAGATATGAACGCATATCAATGTTTTGAAATTCAGTAACGAACTTCTTACTTTTCCATATAATATCTCCTTCTGTACCCATAAGAATCATTGGTAAAGGTGAGTTAATTAAGTTACTTTTAGTAACTGAATCAACATCAGAATTCATTTCTTCAATATGATTAAGAATTGTAAATTTTTTCTTTGTATTGTCCCAAAAACTATAAAGTATTATTATAACCATTATTATTATTGATGGTATTACCCAAGCTAAGTCATATGTACAAAGGATAATACACAAAATAGCGATTAGAATAATATAACCATAGTTTTTCCATGTGAGTTTGTCTATCAACTTTTCGTTTGAACCCGACATAAAGTTTTATCTACTCCTCTATTTATCAAAATTTTTACCTTTCTATTATACTACTAAGGCTATTTTATGTCAAGTTGAGAGCTTTTTACAATAAGAAAGAGGAAGATCTAAAATCTTCCTCTTTTAGTATTATTTAGAAAACATCAGATGTTATTTTTCATCTTGTTTGCTTCTTACTATAATATACCAACCTGTTGCAATTAGTAATATTGCTCCAATATGATAATATGAATTTTTCTCTGTATTTGGAACATCATATACTATGCTTGTAGTTTGGCTAGTTGTATTATTTGGAGTTATCACTACTTCATTTGTATTTGATGTTACTGTTGGTCGACTTGGAGTTGGATTTGTAGTTACTACATTTCTTATTGTTGAATTATTTGTATTAACTACAGGTTGTTCATTAGGACTATCATCTCCAATTACAACTACAGTTTCTCTAATATTAGAATCTGTCACATTTACCTTTATATCGTTATTGTTATTGTTATTAATAACTATATCAGGTTGCTTATTACCTTTTTCATAGTAATATGTTACTGTTATTGGATTCTTATCAAATACGCCATTTGTATTGCTTGGATATTTATCAGTAACGATTCTA
>JAFPMR010000021.1 GCA_017411235.1 Bacilli bacterium
AAACCAGAAGTAATAACAACATAAAAAAAGATATCACAATGTGATATCTTTTTTATTGTTCTTTATTCCATTTCCAAGTACTAACTTCTGGCATATCTACACCATACTCATGAATGTACTCTTTATGTTCAACTAATTTTTCACTCATTAATTTACTTAAATAAACGCCTTTACTTCCTAAATTAGGAACCATTCTACAAACATCTTTAACTAAGTTGAATCTATCAATACCATTTTGAACTCTCATATCAAATGGAGTAGTAATAGAACCTTCTTCAATATATCCTTTAACAATAATATTATGATTTTCTCTTTCGTATAATAATTCATGTATTAATGTTGGATAACCATGGAAGTTAAATATAATAGGTTTCTTCTTAGTAAATAATGCATCAAACTCATCATCAGTTAAACCATGAGGATGCTTCTTAGAAGTTTGTAACTTAAATAAATCAACTACATTTATAAATCTAATTTTTAACTTAGGCAAATATTCATGAAGAATATCTACAGCAGCTAAAGCTTCTAGAGTAGGAGTTTCACCTGCACAAGCCATAATAACATCAGGTTCACTATCTTGATCATTACTTGCAAAATCCCAAATACCTAAACCTTGAGTACAATGTTTAACAGCTTGTTCCATTGTTAACCATTGAGGTCTAACATGTTTAGAAGTAACTAAAACATTAATATAATCTTTAGTCTTCATACAATGTTCAAAACAAGATAATAATGTATTTGTATCAGGAGGTAAATAAATACGAGTTATTTCTGCCTTCTTCGTAGCTAAGTGATCCATAAATCCTGGATCTTGATGTGTATATCCATTATGGTCTTGTTGCCATACATTACTTGTTAAAATAAAGTTCAATGAAGCAATTTCTTCTCTCCAAGGTAAACTTCTACAAATCTTTAACCATTTAGCATGTTGTGAAGCCATTGAATCAACTATTCTAATAAATGATTCATAACTAGCAAAGAATCCATGTCTACCAGTTAATAAATAACCTTCTAACCATCCTTCACACATATTTTCAGATAACATACTATCCATGATTCTACCATCAGGACTTAAATGATCATCTTCAGGAATTGTATTTCCCATCCAACTTCTATTTTCTTCATCAAAACATGCCCATAATCTGTTAGACATTGTTTCATCTGGACCAAATATTCTAAAGTTTTGATTTTGCTCATTTAATTTAAATACATCTTTAATGTATTTACCTAACTCAATCATATCTTGAGCTTCAATAGAACCAGGTTCTTCAATCTTTAAACCATATTTTCTAAAATCAGGTAAAACTAAATCTTTTAAAATCTTACCACCATTAGCATGTGGGTTAGCACCCATACGATAATCTCCATGAGGAGCTAATGCTTGTAACTCAGGAATTAATCTACCTTTACCATCAAATAACTCTTCAGGATGATAACTTCTTAACCATTCTTCTAATAATTGTAGATGTTCATCTTTACTCATATCAATAGGAACTTGGTGAGCTCTAAATGTGCCTTCAATAACTTTACCATCTACTAATTTAGGTCCTGTCCATCCTTTAGGTGTTCTAAGAATAATCATTGGCCACATAGGTCTCTTAGTTTTTCCACCTTCACGAGCTTCTTTTTGTATTTTTAAAATCTTTTCAATACATTTATCTAAAGCCTTAGACATCTTCATATGCATATCCATGTGTTCAGAACCTTCAACCATAATAGGTTCCCAGCCATATCCATGGAATAAATCAATTAATTCTTCATCACTAATTCTAGATAGAATAGTTGGATTACTAATCTTATATCCATTTAAATGTAAGATAGGTAATACAGCGCCATCTCTTTTAGGATTAATAAACTTATTAGAATGCCATGATGTAGCTAAACTACCAGTTTCAGCTTCACCATCACCAACTACTACAGTAGCAATTAAATCAGGATTATCAAATACAGCACCAAATCCATGAGCTAAACTATA
>JAFPMR010000225.1 GCA_017411235.1 Bacilli bacterium
AATTATTTATATTTATGAAGAGCATTTAGATAACTAGTTACGGTTGTTTCTGGATATCTTTTTTCAATACGTAGATATTTTTCATAATTATTAATTGTATTATTCATAACTACTCACCTATTAATATTATAGCACAAAAAAAGAGACTATTTAGTACGTCTCTTATTTAATCTACTTAATGTTCTTACAGTATTATAGATTTCTAATAATTCTGTTTTAGATGCTTCAACTAATGTTTCTATAGTTATTTGTTCTCCTTCTATAGTTAAACCATAATCTAAGATCTTTTCAATTATTGAATAACGATCCATTTTTTCTTTAGCATCTGCTTCTACTAAATGAACGCCAACACTAGCTAATTCTTCATAGGTATATCCAGGATATGCTTGTCTTGCTTCCTCAACTGTATAGAATTCTTCTATTTCATGATGTGGTGCTGGTTTAAAGGCATCTGGATACACATCAAATAATGATTGTTGTGTTCCTTCAATAATTTTAGCTGCTGTTTTAGCAACAGGTTCCTCTTTAACAACTTTTTTAGCTTGTTCAATTGTCTTCTTAGGAGCTGTTTCTTGTTTAGTAACCTTTTTGCCTCTTTTATTTAAACCTAAATTAGTACGTAATGTACTTAGTTCAGTATATTTCATATGATCTATTGCTTCATCAGTTATTCCACCACGTAAACCAGGTTGTTCATCAAATTTCTTTTTGATTTCTTTTCTATATTTAGGTATGGCTTCACAAGCACGCATAGCCATTTCTACACCTTGATGGTAAGCTTTAGTAAAAGCATCTGCACGAGTCATTCCTCTTTTTTGCCAATATTTAGCTTTATCACCAATAAATGAATTGAAATCATAACCTAAAAAAGTTTCTACTACTTGTTTTAGGAAGTCAGTTCTAACATCTCCTGATCCTTGGTAGAAATAATAATTTCTAGTTAATGCATCATCTAACGTGATCATAAAATCACCTCATATGTATAATATAAGATATTTTTAGGGTTTATGCAACTTTTCGTTCGTCTTCTAACCTTTTTTCTTTTGCATCTTTTTTTAGTTTTGCATTATATATGCTATTAGAGATTCTACAGCAAATAGCTCTTTTTTGTTCATATGTTAAATCTTTAAAGATACTTAAATATCCTTCTAAGTCTTCTTCCTTAATACTTTGGATATTTCTTAGAATTGTTTTAAATTGTTCTACTCTTTCATCAGTATCTTTAATATTACATTGCATAATTATATTATTAATTAATTCTTTATTATCTTTGTTCCTAATAATGTAATTAATTAGGAAGTCTTCACCAATTATATAGTTATCTTCTAAGAATATTGGGCCTTCTTTGACTGTATGATTAATACCATTTTCGATATATAAGATATCCATAGAACTAAATAAGTCATCTGGCTTTAAGAAGTTTAATCTTAAACATTCTTTTAATAAATCTAATGATAATACCTTTGATGTAAATTTATCTATTCCAGGTAAAGAATACAAATTCTCTCCTTCATAGTATTGAGTTTGTGACCAATCTATTGGTAGAAATGAATTTTTACCGACTCTGATTACTAAGTAATAGTTTCTTTCTTGTTGCATTCATATCATCTCCAAGGGTACGATTATATCATACAAAAAATCATTTAGCAATGATTATTTATTACCTTATAATGACACTTTCTCTTGCATTTAATGGGAATATGAAGTATAATTCTATTTGTATTCAAAGGAAGGAGCGACGAAGAAGATGGCTAATATTAAAAGTTCTAAGAAAGCAATTAAAGTAATTGGTAAAAAAACTGAAGAAAACCATGATTATGCTGCTAGAGTTAAAAACACAATCAAAGCTTGTGAAAAAGCTATAGCTAATAATGATGCTGCCGCTGCTAAGGAAGCTTTAGGAAAAGTACAAAAGAACGTTGACAAAGCTGTTAGCAAAGGTGTTATGAAAAAGAACACTGCTGATAGAGAAAAATCAAGATTAAATAAAAAAGTAAAAGATATGAAGTAATTATACTTCATTTTTTTTTGCTATGTTATAATTATCTTAGGTGATATAAATGACAAAAATTAAGAACGCCTTATTAATACTTATATCTCTTATCGTTATTTTAGCTTTAGTATTAAATTTCGATTTAATTGCAGATAAATTTAAGAAATTATTTAATGTTACTCCTGATTTGGTAATACTTCCAGGTAATGAGTATGTTAAAAATGATAAATTTAAATTGGTAAGTCAGGTAGAAGACTATACACCTTATAGTTATCAAGATCTGATGAATATTTTTTATAGCACTTTAAATCAAGGGTGGGAAGAATTTACATTCTACTGCCCTATTGAATATACTGATTGTCTAAATGATGTAGAGAAACTAAGTTTAGATGAAACTTTATTATCAGATATTAATAATTTTGTTCATCCATACAATAGTTATACTTCTATAAAGACTTTATTTGATGATACTGGTAAAGTTCAAATATTAGTAAAGCATTTATATTCTAAGAAAGATATTGCTGTA
>JAFPMR010000226.1 GCA_017411235.1 Bacilli bacterium
TAGTGGAATGATAATATTTGCTGTAATAGGGGTAATATTAAACTTTATAGCAGCATATGTAACAAGAGAAGGAGATTCACTAAATCAAAAATCAGTAAATCTTCATATGCTAGAAGATGTCCTAGGATGGGTAATAGTACTTATTGGTGCTATTGTAATGAAATTTACAGATATTAGAATATTAGATTCTATAATGAGTATTGGTGTAGCATTATTTATTTTAATAAATGCTTTAAAAAATCTAAAGGTAGTATTAGATCTATTTTTAGCTAAAACACCAGAAGATATTGATATAGAAGAACTAAAAAAACATCTACTAGAAATAGAAGGTGTTGATGATGTTCATCATATACATGTCTGGAGTATGGATGGCTACAATAACTACGCAACAATGCATATTGTTACTAAAGCAAAAGATATTAAAAAATTAAAACACGAAATAAGAGAAGAACTAGAAGAACATCAAATAGTTCACTCAATATTAGAAACAGAAGATGAAGCATGTGATGATAAAGAATGTCATATAGAACCACATCATGAAGAGCATCATCACCATCATCATTAATAGATTGAATATAATTCAATCTTTTTTTATGCTATACTAAAGATGGTGATAATATGAAAAAGATATTTATATACTATAGTTTAAATGGTAGTGGAGATGTCGTAGCAGATGTCTTAAAAGAACAAGGAGTAACAATAAGAAAAGTAAAACCAAAAAAAGAATTACCAAAAAGTATTATAGGTCAAATCTTACAAGGTGGCTTCCTAGCTATGATAAATCACAAATCTAAACTAATAGATTTTGATAAAGATATCTCTAAATATGATGAAGTAATAATTGGTTCACCAATCTGGAATGCTAGATTATCTACACCAATAAATACCGTCCTAGATGAACTAGATTTAAAAGATAAAAAAGTATCATTTATTTTTTATAGTGCTAGTGGAACATCACCTAAAGCAACTGAAAAAGTACATAAACTATTCCCTAAAGCAGAAATTACTGATTTAAAAGAACCAAAAGATAATGAACAAGAATTAAATAAAATATGATATATTAATATCATAGAGGAGATTAAAAATGGAAGAATTCATATCAATCATATTTTTAGTTATATTTGGTACAATTTTTTTACTTGTTACATTCCTTGAACTGTGTTGGCCAATACTAATACCAGTTTTAATAATCAGCCAAATAAGAAAAAATAAAAGTAATAAAGCAATGAAAAGCAATGTTATTAATACATCTAATACCAAAGAAGATTTCAAGAAAAAATATAAAGACATTAATCAAGAAAAACTAAGAGAATTAGACATTGATGATCTAAATAAATTAAAAGCTTATTTATATGAAATATTCTATAAATTTGAAAAAGCATATAATGATTTAGACTATAATACAATGATTAATACTAGTACTGCTAAACTTTATAATAATTATCATACAAATATAGTATTAAATCTAAGATGTGCTCAAAAGAAAATTATTGAAAACATCGAACTAAAAAAAGTTACTGTTTATGATATTTTTTGTACAACACGTAAACAAGTAATATCAACAATAATCGAAATTGAAAACATCAGTTACATGATGGATCATCAAGGTAAAATAATAAGTGGTAAAACAAGTCCTATCGTAGAAAAATTCGAAGTATTATTTATTAAAAATTACGATAATAATGCTAGTATAAAATGTCCTAACTGTGGAGCATCAGTAAGCGGAAGTGAATGTGAGTACTGTGGAACCAAAGTTAGAAATAATGAATTTAGAATTGATTCAATAAAAAAGATCATATAAAAAGTATCTCAAACGAGATACTTTTTTTAACGTGATGCTAATATAGCTTCTTCCATGGTAACACTACCAGTTTTTGTATATGTACCATCTTTTTCTTTTTTATTTTCATCATCAGTCTTTACAGTTTTAAATATAGCTTTATCACCATCAAAAGTTATAGCATATTCATCGTCAAAGAATGTTTCATATAAAGAACCATCTTCTTTAATATCAAATTCGATATCAAAAACACCAAAATCTCCATTAATAGTAACTCTACATTTATCATCACCGATTTGATAGATATACATTGTATATTTATCAGAAGTATATTTACCATTGTATTTAGAATTAAATACTTTAGGATCACCAATAGTATATTCATAATAATCTTCAATAGTATAATCTTTAACCTTTTTATAAGTACCAGCTATATTATATTCATCATTAGAATCTTCTACTACAACTTCACCATCTTTAAAAGTGAAAGTACGTTTACCATAGTCTTCTTTAGCTACATTTCCTTTTAATTCAGCATAACTAGAAACAGAAGTAGCACCCTCATAAAAGAATTCGATTTTACCGTCAATAGTAAAGATACTTAATTGAATACCATCTTTTTCATAGATTCCATTATAACTAGAATCTAGTTTCTTATCTTCTTTCTTTTCTTCTCCTTTTTTATCTTCTTTCTTCTTTTCTTCAGTCTTAGTATCTTCTTTCTTTTCTTCCTTATCTAAGACTTTAGTAAATAAGAACCAACCACCAACTCCAATTAAAACAAGTATAATAAGTATTAAAACAATAATACCAGCTTTACCTTTCTTCTTAGGAACCTCCTGAACTATTTGAGTATTTAACTCTTGATTCATTTTATCATCTCCTATGATAATTATAACACAAGATTTATGATATAATAAACAAGAGATGATAATATGATATTAGGAACATTTATGGTACCTCATCCACCATTAATAGTTGAAGAAATAGGTGGAAAGGAAATTGAAAAAATAGCATTAACCAAAAAATCTTATGAACAAGTAGCAGAAGAAGTAGCTAAATTAAACCCAGAAACAATAATTATTTCTTCACCACATACTATGTACTATAGTGACTACTTTCATATTTGTGATGGAAAAGAACTAACTGGTGATTTCAGTAGATTTGGAGCACCAAATGTCTCATTTACTGAAGAAAACGATTTAGAGTTAGTAGAAGAAATTGAAAGAGTAGCAGATGGTTTCCCATCAGGTAGAACTAAAGAAGTTCCCTTAGATCATGGAACTATGGTTCCTTTATATTTCATTAGAAAAAAACTACCTAAATCAAAAATAATAGTTGTTGGTTTATCTGATTTACCATTAATAGATAATTATCGTTTTGGAATGATAATTAGAAAAGCAGTAAATAACTTGAATAGAAAAGTTGTTTTTGTAGCCAGTGGAGACTTATCTCATAAACTTCAAGAATATGGACCATATGGCTTTGTTAAAGAAGGACCAGAATACGATAAAAGAATAATGGAAACCATGTCTAATGCTAAATTCAATGAACTATTAGAATATGATGAAGAATTCCTAGATAGAGCAGCAGAATGTGGTCATCGTTCATTTACTATAATGGCAGGTTTCTTAGATAGTCTAAATGTAAAAACAACCTATTTATCACATCAAGATATCACAGGAGTAGGATATGGTATTTGTACATTCTACCCAATAGAAGAAAATAAAGAAAGAAATTACTATGATAAATATATTGAAAAAAATAGAGTCAAAGAATCAAATGATGAATATGTTAAATTAGCCATTAAATCATTAACAAGCTACATAACCAAAAAAGAACATATTAGTATTCCAGCTAACTTACCAGAAGAAATGTTAAATAGACAAGCTGGAGCATTTGTATCAATTCATAAATTTGGTAACTTAAGAGGATGTATAGGAACATTCCTTCCTACAACCAATTCAATAGCAGAAGAAATAATTCAAAATGCTATATCAGCATCAACTAGAGATCCTAGATTCTTACCTATAACCGAAGAAGAATTACCATTCCTAGAAGTAAATGTAGATATCTTATCTACACCAGTTCCTACTACAAAAGAAGAACTAGATCCTAAGAGATATGGTGTCATAGTATCCCAAGGATTTAAAAGAGGATTACTTCTTCCAGACTTAGATGGAGTAGATACAATAGAAGAACAAATAAGTATAGCAAAACAAAAAGCTGGTATAGAAGATGGAGAAATTGAACTAGAAAGATTTGAAGTCACTAGACACAAATAATAAAAAGAAGTAGATAAAACCTACTTTTTTTTGTTATAATCATAATGGAGATAGAAGTATGAAGACAGAAATAAAAATATTAAAATACAGTATGATAAATAATCTTCTAATAGCCATAATCAAAATAGTAGGAGGATTATTTTATGGTCTAGGATCATTATTTGCCGATGGTATGCATACATTCAGTGATTTTATAACAGACATTGTAAGTATGCTAGGATCCAAAATAAGTAACAAAAGACCAACTAAATACCATCCAGCAGGATTTGGTCAAGTAGAATATCTAACAAACTTATTTGTTGGTATATTACTATTTGCTTTAGCCTTATTCATTATCATAAGTGCCTTCTTTAAAAAGCCTGTTATTCCTCCGTTATCATTACTATATTTATTAGCATTAACATTCTTATTAAAACTAATAGCTATCTTAGTAATGAACAAAATAGGTAAAAAGATTAAGAGTAATGTTTTAATAACATCAGTAGAAGAATCTAAAACAGATTTATATTCAACAATAGGTGTCGTAATAATAACAATCATCTTACAATTTGCAGATGTCTTACCATTCTTAGAATACATAGATGTTATAGGTTCAGTAATCATCGGTATCATAGTATTAAAAACATCATTAACAATTATTGTAAGTAACTCACTATCTATTATTGGTGAAGCTGATGATAACGAAGAAATAATCAATGAACTAAATATCTTCTTAAAGAAATTTAAAAAGATAAAAGATAAAAATATGGTCTTAATAAAATATGGACCATATTACAAATTACATTTATCATTAACACTAGATAAAAATACTAGTGTTCACCAAGCTAGTGAATTAATGACTAAAATAAAAAGAGATATTATTTTGCATAGACACTTCAAAGTAAAATATGTAACAATCTATTTAGAAGATAATATTAATAATAGTATATAAAAGAACTATAATTAGTTCTTTTTATTTGCTATAATGAAATAGGTGATTAATATGAATAAAAAGAAAAAATTATTTCTATTTAGTTGTTTATTATTGTTAATAGCTATAGTGTATACATTCCTAGTAAAATATGTTGATGTATCAAACATAGCACCAGACGGATCAAAAGTTGGCTTTGCTACAGTAAATAGTAGCTTTAAAGAAATGGTTGGACTTAAAATGGGATGGTATAAATTTACCAAATATTTAGGACTTGTACCAATTGCCATGTGTGGTTGTTATGCTTTATTAGGTTTATATCAACTATTTAAAAACAAAGGCTTCAAAGGAGTAGATAAAAGAATCTATGCTTTAGGAGTATTCTATATAGTATTTGCTTTAGTATATTTCTTCTTTGAAAAAGTTGCTTTAAACTATCGTCCATTTATTATCGATGGTGAATTAGAAGCATCCTTCCCATCAACACACACACTACTTGCAGTATGTATTTGTGGATCAAGTTTAATGGTAGCTAAATACTTTATTAAGAATGAAAAAATATTAAAAGCAACTAATATAATTACTTGGTTAGTAATGTTACTAATAGTAGTAGGAAGAACACTATCAGGAGTTCACTGGTTAACAGATATTATTGGTGGTATTATCATTTCATTATTTATGCTTTCTGCTTTATATACTGTAATTAATATTATTAATGGTTTAGAAAGAAAGAAAACTAAGAATGACTAAAAAGAAAGAAATAAAAGTAGAATTAGAATATACCAAAGAAAATCTTAAAAAGTTTAATATTGTTGGTAGTAGTTTCTTTAGATGGTCAATATTACTATTACTAGTAATGTACACTGTCTTTCAAATATTATTCCTAGTAAATGGGAAAATAGAAATGACTTTAATAATAGTATCGTTATTTCTAATAGCAATATGTTATTTTTATGATTACTATCTATTTAACCTAACTTATAAAAGAACTAAAATAAATAACAACAACGAAGAACTTAAACTAATCTTAAGATTTAGTGATAATCAAATAATATCTCAAAGAATTGATGATAAAAACGAATATACATATCCTTACAGTATTGTAAGAAAAATAATTGAAACAAAAGAAATGCTAATCGTTCTATTACAATATAGATTAGGATTTCCAATAATGAAATATAATACATCTTCTGAAGAAATAGAAAGCATTAAAAAGAAAGTATTAGAAAAAAATCCTCACGTAAAACTAAGAAAATATCATCCTTACAAATCATGGGTTTTATTAATATTTGTTGCAATAAATGCTATCTTTTTAGGCATTTTCTTTGCTCTAAAATAATGTATACGAAAAGTAGACAAAAAATGTCTACTTTTATTTTTATGTGTAAAGTATTTTAAAAATAATAAAAATATTACAGCATA
>JAFPMR010000227.1 GCA_017411235.1 Bacilli bacterium
AAAGATGTAATGTACCATATTGGTTTATCTAAAAAAGATATTAAAAAAGCTAAATATGCTATTATAGCTGGAGATCCAGGTAGAATACCTAGAATAGCTCAAGAACTAAAAAATCCAGTACACTTAAAAACTAATAGAGAATATACATCATACCTAGGAGAATTAGAAGGACAAAATGTTCTAGTAATGTCTCATGGTATTGGTGGTCCTTCAACTGCTATAGCAGTAGAAGAACTAGCATTACTAGGTATTAAAACAATTATAAGAGTAGGTACTAGTGGTGGAATGCAACTAGCAGTAGATGCTGGAGATATTGTTATAGCTCATGGAGCTATAAGACAAGATGGTACATCAAAAGAATATGTACCAGTAGAATTCCCAGCAATAGCTGACTTAGATGTAACTAATTCATTAAAACAAACTGCTGATGAATTAGGTTATACTAACCATGTAGGAGTAGTCCAATGTAAAGACTCCTTCTATGGACAACATTCTCCTGGTAGAATGCCAATAGGTTATGAATTAAAAGATAAATGGAGTGCTTGGATAAAAGCAGGATGTCTATGTTCAGAAATGGAAACAGCAACACTATTTACACTAGGATCTATCCTAGGATTAAAAACAGGAGCTGTCCTATTAGTAGTATGGAATCAAGAAAGAGAAAAAAGGGGATTATCACAAAACGTTGAATTTGATACTGAAAAAGCTATTAAAGTAGCAGTAGGTGCCATAAGAAACGAAATTAAAAGAGGTCGATAATCATGAAAAAAGTTCTAAAACATCTAAAGAGTAATGCTGCTATCTACTTAGTATTAATAGCATGTATAGTAGTATTACTAATTGCATTACTATATAAACCAAAAGAAGAACTAAAGGAAGTAGATGTATCTTTATTTGAAGTAGTAGATCTAGATAAAGCAATAAAACTATATAACGATAATGAAGCTAAAATACTTATTATCAGTAATAACTTAGATCAAACTACAGTATCATATGTAGGATACATAAAATACTCTATGATTACTAATGGTTATAAACCATATTTCCTATATCAAGAAGATATAGACTTTAAAAAAGATAAAGATAAAGTAGAACAATTTGGTGAACTACTAGAATTAAATGTTAATAATAATGGAACTTCAAAACCATTAGTAGAATGGTTAAAAGAAGGTACTGTACCTATAACAGTAATAATAAAAAATAAAAAGACTATCTATGGTTTTATAGGAACTCTTAATACATCAACATTAGATTCCCTAGCACAAGCTTATGGTATTGGAGATAAAAATAGATACATGCCGGAGGAATAAAATGCCTAGAATATCAGGAAGAGCAATAATATTTAATAATGATGATGTAATACTTCTATTTAGACATAAAAAAACAGATACTGGTATCAAAGAATATTATGCAATACCAGGTGGTGGACAAGATGAAGGAGAAACCATTGAAGAATGTGTCATAAGAGAACTAAAAGAAGAATATAATGTCGATATCAAAATAAATAAATATCTAGGAGAAGTAGGAGACGACAAAGCTTTAGGTCACATTTATTATTGTGAAATAATAAATGGTACCCCTAAGCTTGGTGGTGAAGAACTAGAAAGAAATAATGAAGATAACTACTATGAAATCCAATATATCAACATTAATGATCTAGATAAATATGAAATCTTAGAAGAAAACAAAAAACTAATAAGAGAAGCATATAAACTAAAGGAGGGTAAGTAATGGAAGAAGATAAGAAAACCTTATCTAGTGCCTTTACTTGGTTAAGTATTGGCTTACTAGTAACCTTCTTAACAGCATTTACAACTACCTTAAATCAACCATTAATGCAATTAGTATTTGGTTCACTTGGTGGTTATTCTTACTTTATCTTTGTTGCTATTACTTTAGTACTAGCAATAGTATTCCAAGTAAGAATATTAAAGATGCAACCATTAACAGCAAAAATACTATATATACTATATTGTGCTTTAACAGGTTTAACTCTTGCAGGAATCT
>JAFPMR010000228.1 GCA_017411235.1 Bacilli bacterium
ACATTTTACTGGTAATACTCTTACTCCATATTTTTCTAGTTCTACTTTTAACTCTTCTAGACGATCAACTCTTCTTGCTAGAATAGCTAAGTCTGCACCTTGTTCTGCGAATGCTCTAGCCATTTGTTTTCCTAAACCACTAGATGCTCCAGATACAACGGCAACTCTTCCTTTTAAATTAAACATATTATTACTTCCTTTCTTATGTTCACACAATTATATTTTAACATATTATTCTTATTTTTTTACTTTTTTTAATACCAATCCTCCATGAGAATCAATACTTCTTGTATCTGATGATCCTAAAGGATAGATTGTATCAATGTTATAGTATTTTTCTGGTATAGGTGTTGGTATTGGTTCACCTGTTCTATTGATTGCTATTAATGCATCTAAGTTTTCTGCTTGTCTTTCAAATAAGATGAAACGATCATTTATATCATAAACATTAACATCTGCTGTTCTTAGAAATTGTTCTTTTTTTCTAATACTTCCCATATATCTAAAGAATGATAATAAGTCTTTATCTTCTTTTCCCCATGGGAATGGTCTTCTATTTGCTAAATTACCTAGTCCTTGTAATCCTACTTCATCACCATAGAAAATTGATAAAATACCAGGAAAGAATGTTAGAAAATAAATATATGATTTGTATAGTTGTTTTCCATATTCATATTGTTCAGGACTTAAATGATAATACTTTTGATAATCTCTATTTTCATTGTATAAATCCCATGCCCAACTATTGAATCTTTTAAATTCATCACAACCAAATAGATTTATTGCTCTTGAGATATCATGAGTTGAAGTAAAGTTCATTAGTGTTTGTAGTGTTCCTTCTGGATACTCAGTTCTTAGTTGTCTTATTACTTCAGCTATTGAAGTTACATCACCATATTTAAAATATCTTAGTAAGGCATCTACTAATACATAATCCATTACAGAATCCATACCTTTACCTGATTCAATATATCCTCTACCCATACGCATAGGATTTTTCCATACTTCACCAAGTATAAAGCCATCTTCTTTATTTCTTTTGACTGCTGTTCTTATTCCTTCAATGAATTCATCTGTTAATTCATCAGCAACATCTAAACGAAGTCCATCGATTCCTAAACTAAACCATAAATCGATAACACCATTTTCACCATAGATATATTGTTGCCATTCTTTACTATTACCATCACACACTGGTAAATTAGTCATGCCCCACCAGTAATCAAAATAAGTTGTAGCATTAGCAAAGTGTTTACGATAGAAGTTATAGTACTTAGAATCTGGTCCTTCAAAAGCTCCTTTTTCTGGATAGTTTCCAAACTCATTAAAGTAAATTGAATCATTACCTGTATGATTAAATACAGCGTCTAAAACAACTTTCATTCCAAGTTTATGCGCTTTATCACAAAGAGATTTTAAATCTTTATTAGTTCCTGCATAGGGATCTACATGTCTATAATCTGCAGCATCATAGCGATGATTAGATTGACTCATTACAACAGGGCTTAAATAAATAATGTTTACTCCTAGTGATTTAATGTAATCTAGTTTATCTTCGATACCTTTTAGAGTACCACCATAAAAGTCTGCATTCCACAAGCCATTTTTATCAGGACCTACTAAAGGATCTTCATCCCAAGATTTATGAATTGTACGATTAGGCAATTCTATTAGTTGAGAATTTCTAGAGTTATTAAAACGGTCGACAAAAATGTGGTACATTACACCACCTTTAGCCCATTCAGGCACATCAAAATTAACACTCATATTCCATTTTTCTTCAGGAGTGATTGTTTGATTGTCTGTTTTGTTTTCTTTTTTAAAGTATATAAAGTTATGATTTGCTTCAAAAGAGAAATAATAATGATATAAAGCTTTGGTTGGTAATTCTATTTCTGTTTCGAAGTAAACCATATCATTTTCGTTTTTTAAATGTTTTAATTGAAATGCTCTTCTTTCATTGGTTGATTCAACAATGAATTTCATTCTTTCAATAAAACCCATAGACATAGGTACTTGGATCGATATTTTAAACTTAGCTCCAGTAGGAGTTTTTTCAAGTTCTCGGATATTAAAGTTTATGTTTTCTAGATTTCCCTGCATATTATACTCTTTCTACCCTTTATTATTCTATTTAAATTATAGCAAAAATAAAAAGGAGTTTAAACTCCTTTTAGTTTATTTTTACTGCATGTACTACTAAACGATGATTGTTATCTTTATGACATGTAGATAAGGTTAAAATCTTGTCTGTTGATTTTACTGTTGTTTCTAAATCAATTTGACTTCTTGCTTTTAACATATTTAAGAATTCTTGATATTCTTGTTTATTATTGAAATCAGTTATTAAGTAATCGTTTGTTGTTTTAGTAGTATATACTGAGAAGATTTTCCAGTAATATACTTCATTTTTTATAGAGAAGATTATGGTTAGATTACTATTATTTGTATACCATGATTTATTTAATACTTTATCTAGTGTTCCAAACATTAAGCCCAAGTTAATGGCATTATGTCCATAGATAATTGTATTATCACTTAGGATATTAAAGGTATTACGATAATCAGCAAAGATCCAACCTAAACTATTATATTTTTTATAGAATGAGTGATTTAAGTAGTAGTCATTATCCTTAGCTTGAACTACTGGATAATTTATCTTTGTATTGTTTACTTTTAACCAACCTATGGTATCTGAATTTAAGCTTAATAATTCGTCATAAGCTTGACCATATTTTTGATAATATGGATTAGACTTAACTGGTTTTCTAACTATTTTAATAGTACCATCTGGTTGTACTTCACTCATTTCTTCATAATCTATTACTTCTTCACCATCAAAGATATCTGTATTATCATAGTATTCTAAATCATCGATTATATCGGTTATTTCATTGATATCATTATCTACTGAAAGACCTTCTCCTTTATGATGAACTTTATAATTATATAGTAATACTATGGATAGAATTGCTATTCCTAATACAATTAATCGCAATGTTTTAATTCCATATTCGATTGGACGATATTTATTTGTATATTCTTTTGAATACTTAATTTTTATATTTACGTAATATATTTCGTTTAGTTTTTGAAAGAATTCTATATCACCTAGTATACGTTTGGTTGTTTTAGGTGTTTCATTAATTACGATTAGTATTCTATTTAAGTGATTATCTTTTAAGATATCTAGTATTTCTACTAAGCCTTTTCTATCATAATCATTGATAATCATTTTTTCTAAGTTTTTGTTTTCACTGAAAAAGAATTTCATTTCATCTAATTCTTCTTCTGTTAGTTTTGATGATAATTCTATTTTATCTTTATTCTTTAGCTTGGACATAGTATTTATATTGTTGGTTTGCATGAAGTTACTAAAGAATAGTATTTCTTCTCTTGTTTCTACTTTATTAGAAGGGAATTGTTTAAATAGTATATCAGGCATTGAATAACATTCTATTTTATTTAGTGATTTATCATATAGCAACATTGATGTAATACTATAATTTAATTCAATGTCTTCTGAATATACTAGTTTTTTTATGATGTTCATTTTATCTAGTATTTTAAGTACTAAATCTGTTATTTGATAGTTATCAATTACTGCATCAGTTATTTCTTCTTTGATACATAAAAGTTTAATGAACTGTGATACTAGTTCTAAGTTCTTATTTATGTAGTCTTCAGATAATTTAATACTATCAATGTTTATTACGTTTGTATTATTGAGATCTTTACTATCTGTTTTTCTAAAGTATTCAGTAAAATGTAAAGATTTATTTTTAACTTTTACTAGTATCTTTCTCATAATATTTCCTTTCTAAAAAAAGCTTCTAAATAGAAGCTTTTATGATTGTGGGAATTTTGTTACTTTTCTAGTCTTTATATATATTGTTAATGCGATGGCACTAATTGTTAAAGCTAGAAGTGTATAGCTTGCTATTCCTGTTCCAGGGTTCTTTTTTGGTTTCGTAGTAGATTCAGTAAGACCAGTCCATTCAATGTTAGCTCTTTCTACAAGTTCTATCTTACCATCAGTGTTCTTAGTTGCCCCGAATACTTGTACATCTTCAACTGGATAGTAAGTATCGCCATCAGTTTTTAAATAAACGAAATAGTATTCACCAGCATGGATTTCTGTTTGCGAGTAGATTCCTCCATCAACCATTGCTCCTGCTGCAGCTTTTTCGTTAGCTTTTATAGTTACTTGGCCTTGGTTAATTGCTTCAGCCTTCTTAGCATATTCTAATAGAGCATCATTAGCACCTGAGGCATTATCTCTTAAGTTCCTTAATAGTTCTTTATCTGTAATAGCACCAATTGAATATGTTGCTTTTTTATCTGTTGCAGAAACACTATTGTAGAAGAATAAACTACCATCTGGTGTTATGCTCATTGCAATTCTTCCACCTACTGCTAAGTCATTTGGGCGAGGAACTTTAGTTGATTCTGTTATTTTTTTAGCAAAATATGCATCAGGATAATCACAAGCAGATGCTCCTACTGGACATGGATTATATTCGTCCCTAGACATTACTCTATATAGAGTTACGTATGTATCAGTCTTTTTTTCTAAATATTTTAATATACAATTTTTATAATTTTTTAGACCATATTTTTTATCTGCTACTTTTTCTAGCTGAACTCCTGAAACACAAAATGATGTTCCATCTGCAGTAGATATTTTATGTACTTCGTTAATGTCTTTTGTATCTTCTTTAGTACTAAATCTTACCATTATGATTTCTGGATTTGCAATGTTTGCTTCAATAAATTGTAATTCAATTGAAGAATGGTTAGTTGTTTTAGCACCAGTTAATATACCTTTAAGGTCTTTTAATGCAATTGAAGTTTTTGCGCCATTGGCATATACACTGTCTTTAAACAAGTCTCCTTCTTCAGTTATTGTAAGATAGAAGTACTCATTTGCTCCCGCTATAGTTTTATAATGTGTATTTACTATTGTTAAGTAATCTCCACTTTTTGTCAATGCAGCACAGTTATCTGTTGTAATAGTAGCTGCTGCAGGTGAAGGATCAGCGTATTTATCAACGGATGCACAAAGCATGAATTTATGGTTTGATGGTAATTCTGCAACTCCAGATACTTTGATTAAATCATCATCTAATGAGACTGTATTTTTATGGTCAACTGTAATAACGGCTTCGCTAAATCTATCTTTTCTGTTTGGCGTTTCTGTGTAAACGTTTGTTTTTACTAAACATTTTCCATCTGCTCCTGAATTAACGTAGATATTTACGTATACTGAATTGTTATTAACTTCAAGATTATAAACTTTGTTTTTGAAGTTAGTTGAACTGATTGTAGCTTTTCCTGATGATACTTCTTCTAATGGAATATCTCCTTGAAGATTTAATTCACAATCTCCAACATTAGCATTTTGTAGTCCATTTTTTGAAACAACTATAGAATACTTGCTTATGTTTGTTCCACTAGCAATATCAGTAATAACTAGTGAATCATCACTTAATATTGCTGTATTCTTTTTATCAAAAGATACTTTAGCATTTGCAAAATTAGTATCATCAGCTGCTTTAGCAACCATTGGTATAATTGATATCATTGTTATTAATAATAAGTGTAATATTTTATTCCTTTTCATATCTACTCATCCTATCTTAATTTAATATTATCATTTTACACTTATATATACAATCAGTATAATTAGTTGATTTACACTTCTATTTACTAAAAAAGAGGTACGATTGTACCTCTATTTTTCTAGCCATTCTAGGATTTCTTCTTCTCTTGGTTTTGTAAACCTTATACCACTTACAAAGTTTAATTCTGGATAAGTATTTTTTAGGTCTTTTAAACTTCCACCAAAGCTTGATCCACCAGATGTTACAAAGACATATATTTCTTTGCCAGATAGATCGTTTTCTTCAATAAAAGTATTAATAATTGTAGGTGCTGTATACCACCATACTGGAAAACCTATTACTACTCTATCATATTCATTTAGATTTGTTACTTTATTCTTGATTGCGGGACGAGATGTCTTATCTGCCATTTCAATTGATGATCTACTCTTTTTATTCATCCAGTTTAAGTCTTCGCTTGTGTATGGCTCTTGTGGTTCAATTTCAAATAAATCCCCATCTATAGTAGTAGCAATAGTTTCTGCTACTCTTTTTGTAGTTCCACTTGCTGAAAAATAAGTTACTAATATTTTCATATTATTTCTCCTTTTTTATATCAATTACAGTATATTCTGTAATTGTTCCTGTTTTAAATTTTATAGCCCAATCACTAATTCCTGTATTTACGATAAATGTTGTATTATTTCTTTTTTCTAAGCCTTTAAAACTATCATTAGCTCCTAAAAGGACACCAAACTCTCCTAGTGGAAATAATTGACCTCCATGAGTATGTCCGCATAATACTAAGTCAATATCTGCTTCACTTTCATTTTTATAGTCGTTAGGTTGATGATTTAAGGAGATGATGTATTTAGATTTATCTAGATCTTTTGTTAGATCTTGAATAGACATTCTATTTTTATCTTCTTTATCTTTTCTGCCAATTAAGATTATATTATCTCCTATTTCAACACTAGTATCTTCTAGGATTGTTACACTGTTATCTTTTAGTTCTTTTCTAATATCTTCATCTTTGTAACTACGATTATTATAGTATCCTTTATCATGATTACCATAGATAAAGTAAACACCATATTTAGTTTTTAATTTGCCTAGTCCTTTAGCGCCTTCAACCATATCTTCATATGATGATCCATCATCTACATAGTCTCCAGTGAAAACTACTATATCAGGTTCTAGTTTATTAATATCTTCCATATATTTAGTAAACTTTTTACCATCCATAGTTGTACCAAGATGGCTGTCTGATACTTGAACAATTCTAAAGTTATCAACATCTTTTGTTGTATAAACAGTATAGTCAGTTTCTACAACATGATAAGCTAAGTAATATGCATTAATCATTAAGATAGTTGTTAATAAAACACCTATTCCTAAAACAATATATTCATTAATTTCTTTTTTAGTAATCGTTTTTATTATTAAGAATAATAGTTTTGTTAATAAGATAATTATTATTAAATGTAAGTCCACTACTATAGCATTTACGGTATCTATAAATAAACCAATTATAAATAATAGTAATGGTATAAAAGATAATAACCATGATAATTTATTATTTTTAACAAATCTACTTATTATTTTATGGCTTAATTTTATTAGTGCTATTACTGATATTATTA
>JAFPMR010000229.1 GCA_017411235.1 Bacilli bacterium
ACTACTAGTAATGCCGATTGGTTCCCAATTAATAAGATTCCACCATTAGGTTATGACCATGAAGAAATACTTCATGATGCTTTAATAGAGTTGCGTAAACAAATAGTTAAAAGTAATATGTTAAAGAGTTTATTCCCTGATGGAGTTACAATGCCTGAATTACAAAAGACTTATGAAGCTATCTTAGATAAGAAGTTTGATAGAAGAAATTTCCGTAAGAAAATATTAAATTTGAATTTAATTGATGATACTAATAGTACTGATAGATTTGAAGGTAATAAGCCTGCTAAAGTATATCAATTTAAGAATAAGATAGAAGATAAAGATATTTTTTAAATATTTTTATTTTTTAACTGGTTATGTGTTTGAAATACACATGTTATATTAAGGCATTTTAAGACGTTTTAAGAATAGTTTTAGATGCTTTTATATAATAGTTATTTTAGATTAAAAAGTTTAATAATGGGTTAGTTATGATACTGTAAGAGATTAATAAGGAGAGAGTTAAGATGATAACAACATTTACAGGACCAATGCATAGTGGAAAGACTGCTGCCATGATGGCAGCTTATAATAAGATATGGAATAAATCACATATTTTATGTTTTAAACCAAATATAGACACAAGAGATGTCGGAGAGATTAGAAGTAAGGATTATACTGAAGGTATAAAAGCTATAGGAATAGATACTTTTGAAGAAATACTTGATTATGTTGGTGAAAAGAATGAAAACGACATAAGAACTATTTTTATTGATGAAGTTCAACTTATGAAAGGTGATGTAGGTGTTTTATCATATTTGTCTGTTGCTATGGATATGAATATTTATACTGCTGGGCTTAATATGACATCTGAACAAGAACCATTCTTAGTTATGCCTTTTGTTTTAGCAATTAGTGATGAAGTAGTAAATATTAAAGCTAGTTGTTATGACTGTGGAAAAGATGCTTCTTATACATATTACGAAGGGGATAAAACAGAAGCTATAGTAGTAGGAGATGCCGGTTATATACCTTTATGTGATCGTTGCCTATCTAAGAGATTAGGTAAGAAAAATATTAAAAGATTACTTAAAACAAAAAAGGAAGATTAATTCTTCCTTTTTATATTGAATATAATAAAGCCAATAAATGTAATTATGGAAATGATTGAAGGAGCAATGTAACTAGAATTACTATATTTCATAGAAATAGTGTGTTTTCCTGGTTCTACTTCAATACCAATTAAGGAATCTAATACCATTGTTGGTTTAACTTCTTTACCATCTATTGTTATTTTCCATGATTCATCATAAGGAATTGATGTAAATATTATTTGGTTTTCATCAACATTTATTGTTCCTTCTAAGTGATCATCATTATAGTAAGTATATTCAATTTGATTTGTTTTTAAATAATCATATACTTCTTTTAGTTTTTCTTTGTTGATTGTATAGATAATGGCTTCTTCATCACCATCTTTTATTTTTTGTTTGAATTCTTTATATACTTGAGGAACTGTTTGAGATGTTCCATCTTCATTTTTTATTTCAATTAGATAGAATGGTGCATCAGTTTTGAAAATGTAATAATCATTATCTATTTTGGCTTTTAAGATGATTTTAGTATAGATATCTTCAATATTTGTCATAGCTGTTATTATTCTTTCAGTATTGTCTTTGACAGTATTAAAAACTCCTGAATCTGTTAAAAGAATGTTCTTATTAACAGCAAATACTTTTTCTAAATAGTAATCACTATCATTTTTTATATTGAATAATAGATTGGTTATTTCACTATTATTTGAACAAACTATTGATGATGTTAAGAAGGTTGAACATCCTAAGTTTTCTGAAAGCATTATTACATTATTGTATGTTAATGAAGTCATTAAATAAGTTACTTTAGAATTATGATATAGATTAGAATTTAGATATTCTCCTTCTTTATTATCAACATTTTTTCTATATTTAACATTTTCTTTATTGTATGAGTTTGTTCTAAAATTTTCTTTAGATAATTCAGTATTAAGATTTAATCTAAATGCTAGCAATGATTGAATAATTACTACTAAACAAATTAGAAGTTTATAGTATTTATTATCTATGTATAAACCTAGAAGAATAATATAGACAAGAATTGAACAAATAGTAAATACTCTAATAGTTGTTTCCATGTTTTTAAATGATATTAGTAATAATAAAATAATGATTGGCATAGTATAAAGCATTTTTTTATAATCTTTTTCTTCTAGTGTAGAAGCATTTTTTATGAAAACAGCAATCATAAGGAAACTTATGATGTAACTATATCTAAATGTGAATCCTCTTACTTGATGAAAAAAGTTTAAGATAAAGTCAAAACGTTTTATAAAGATAGCTGCAATAATGATAAGAATTACTGATAATGCAAATATTTTATCTTTTTTGTTAATCTTAGAATTACAGAAGAAATATAGTAAGTTAATTAAGATTAAATGATTACATGCTAGATTAGGGAAGGTTGGCCCTCCTAATTCTAATTGAACATGTATATTAGAATATAAAAGTGATTGAATAAATCCTTTGAAAGAAACAATGTAATTAGAAGTTATATAATTATCTAATGGTATTGATGATTTAGAATAAGTATCAAAGATGAAGTATACAAAGAAGAATATCATTACAAAACTAATAATAGTTGAGATCATTATTCTTAAAAAGGTTTGATATTTATCTTTTAAACTATTCTTTTTATATAGTAATTCATGAATAATAAAGTAGATAATTGTATAGATATAAACAGTTAATGCTAAATAGAAATTACAGATAGTTAATAGACATAAAGATATTATATAAATACTAGGTTTATTATTATTTAATAAGTCTTCTAATCCTTTTTGATATAAAGGAAATAAGACGAAGATATCTAACCAAGAAATCATATAATAATGTGCGATAAACCAACTAGAAAAAACATATGATAGTGTAGCTATAAAGATAATAAATTTATTATCAGTTTTTGATTTAGCATATAGGGTCATTGTTAATGATCCAATTAATAGTTTTATTAAGATTGTTGATAAGTACATTGCATCAGGTGATTTAAAGAATATTGCTATTAGATTAAATGGACTAGATAGGTAATAAATGTAATTAAAGATAAATGGATTACCTAAACCATTATTAAAAGAAAAATTAGTTAAAGTATGAGTTTTTATTTTAGTAATAAAGTCATATAGCATTGGTTTATATTGAATTATACCATCTGCGTTACCTAACATTTTTGAACCAAATGGACTGATTCGACTTATTATTAAAGCAATTAAAAATATACTTAGTACAGATAGAATATTAATAATATAAATGTTATTTTTCTTTAAGAACTTTTTCATAAAACCACCTATTAGTTATTATATTATTTTTAGGGATTATTTACTATAGTTTTAACTTGTTTATAAAATATACTTATATGTAAAGAAAGTTTGTCATTCTAATAATAATGGTTTAAATATGGTATAATTTAAGTTGAAGAAGCGTGATTTTATGAAAAAGTCATTAAAAAGAAGTTCTTTTGTTGAAGGTACTTTAATAGCTACTATTGCTATAGTATTCACAAAGATCTTAGGGATGTTATATGTAATACCTTTTTATGGCATGCTTGATGGTAAAGGTACTGCTTTATATGGATATGCATATAGTATTTATATTGTTTTTTTAGATATATCTAGTGCTGGTTTACCAATAGCAATTAGTAAAATTATTAGTGAATATAGTGCTTTAGGTAAGAATGAAGCGAAAGTTAGAAGTTATAAAATAGGTAGAAATATCATGGTATTAATAGCATTTGCTGTATGGTTGTTTTTATTTATTTTTGCAAGACAGGTTGCTCATGTAATGCTAGGTAACTTAGAAGGTGGAAATACTTTATCAGATGTAGCATTAGCGATTAGAAGTGTTTCATTTGCTATTTTAATTGTTCCTTTCTTAAGTGTTACTAAAGGTTATTTACAAGGACATAAGATTATTAATATACCTAGTTATTCACAAGTAATAGAACAAATAGTTAGAATAGCAGTTATCTTATTAGGTACTTATTTTGTTTTAAATGTTATTGGTGGAAAAGTTACTACTGCTGTATGTATTTCTGTATTTGCAGCATTCTTAGCGGGTTTAGTTGCTTATATTTATATTCGAATTAAAATACATCAAGATAAGAGTATAGATATTAATAAGAAGTATGAAAAAGATGATGTAAGCAATAAGGAAATTGTTAAGAAGATATTTAGTTATGCAATACCTTTTATTATTATCAATATAGTAGGTAGTATTTATAATTTTATAGATTTAACATTACTTGTTAGAACAATGGATTATTTGAAGATTAGTCCTGATTTAGTAGAGTTTGCATCAACATCTGTTACTACATGGGCTCCTAAGATTAATATGATTGTTACTAGTGTAGCAATGGGTATGAGTACAAGTTTTATACCGACAATGGTTACCGCTTATACATTAAAGAATTGGCAAGAAGTTAATAACAAGTTTAATCAAGCATTACAAATATTAATATTTGTATCACTTCCTATGACAGTAGGTTTATCAATGTTAGCTGTTCCTATTTGGAGTATTTTCTATGGATATAATATTAATGGTGTATATATTTTAGCTTTAAATGTGTTTACAGGTTTATTTATTAATATCTATATGATTGCATCTTCAGCTTTACAAGGATTAAATAAGTTTAAGATAGTTTATGTTTCTACAATAAGTGGTTTTGTTACTAATGCTTTATTAGATGTACCATTAATGGTTTTATATAGTAAGATAGGAATTCCTGTTTATTTAGGTGCTGTAACAGCAAGTATTATTGGATATAGTTTAAGTATTATGATTACGTTACTTTCTTTAAGAAAACAATGTAATATGAGATATGGTAAGACTTGGAGAACAGTATGTAAGATGGTTGTTCCAATGTTATTAATGATGCTAACTGTATTTGGTTTAAGTAAGATTGTTCCATTGAATTATTATAGTAGATTATCTTGTATAGTTTATGTAGCAATTGTTTCTATAGTAGGTGGTTTAGTTTATGCTTTAGTAGCTGCTAAGATGAAATTGTTTAGTGAGACATTTGGTAAACCAATGGTAAGTCGAATTGTTAGAAAAGTAACTTTTGGAAAAGTGAATTTGTATAATGAAGAGGAAACGGAATAGTTTTCTCTTATTTTTTTGTTAAAGATGTTATAATAAACGTTAGCGGAGGTATTTTATGCGCTTAAGAAATGTAAAAAATGCTAAAGAAATAGTTGATAATAATGAATATGTTATAAAGAAACCTTGGGAATTAAAAGGTAAATATATGTTATCTGATAAAGTATTTCCTAAAAATCAACCAATTCATTTGGAGATTGGAATGGGTAAAGGAAACTTTATTATTGATATGGCTTTAAAACATCCTGATATAAATTTTATTGGTATTGAAAGATATGAAAGTGTTTTAGTTAGAGCTTTAGAAAAACTTAAAGATAAAGATATTCCTAATTTGAGATTCATGTGTATTGATGCTATTACATTGGATGATATTTTTGATAGTGAAATTGATTGTATATATCTTAATTTTAGTGATCCATGGCCTAAAAAGAGACATGCTAAAAGAAGATTAACATCTCATGTGTTTTTACCAATATATGACAAGATTTTTAGAAATGAATGCTTAATTATTCAAAAAACAGATAATGTTGGTTTATTTGAAAGCTCAATAGTTAGTCTTAGTACTTATGGATATGTTATAGAGGATATTTCTTTGGATTTAGCTAGTACAGATAAAGAGAATAGTTTAACTGAGTATGAAGCTAAGTTTATGAGTCAGGGAATAAAGATTAATTATTTGGTTGCAAGAAAAAAATAATTTAAAAATAGTTATATAAATATGGTATAATTTAGGAGAGATTAGGAGGTATTATGAAGAAGAGATTTATATTACTTTCTTTGATGATTTGTCTATTATTAACAGGTTGTAAATCTGTTCAAGATATGACATTAGAAGAAATTGTTTTGAAAAAAGTTAATAGAACTGTTGAAACATATAATACATATCGTAAGGGATATAAATATTTCTTACCTAGTGGTTTAGGAGTAATTGAAAGTACTGATTATAATGAAGTATTAAGAGATGAAAATTATCGCTATTATTTATATATTGATGCAGTTAGTTATTTCAATAAGGTAATTGAAACTTATGAAGTTAGTGAAGATGCTTATGTTTCTATGCCAATAAACTACAATATTAAGTATGGTTATTTGGAAATTAATAAGAAAGATGAAGATAAGTATTTTATTGAAATTATGTATAATTATGCTAAAATAGAAGTGATAGTTAAGGAAAAGGATATTAATGTTGTGGTATCTAATGCGATGAACATTTTATCATCAATAAAATTTAATGATAATATTCTAAAAACCTTGCTAGGGGATGAAACATCTCAATTAAATGAATTTGAATTTAATATATTTGAAACTACAACAACAAGTACAGAGAGTGATTATTTACAAGCTTTAGATAAAGATAATGCCGAAGCAGAGAAAGATTATATTCACGATTCTGACTTAATTAATTAAGGTGGTGTAATGTATGGGATTATTTGGTAAATTAAAGAACATACTATTCGAAGACGACGATGAATTGGATGAAATGCCAGTCTATACAAAAGAAGAAGTTGAAGAGGTAGTAGAGGAACCTAAGTTAGAAACTCCAGTTAGTATTGAACCAACAGTTAGTGAAACTCCAAGATTTACTAATGTTAAAAGAGATATTGATATGAGTTTTGAAGAAGATGTTTTAGGTGAAATACCTGGAGCATTTGATAATATTCCTCCTGCTAAAGAAGAAATTAAGGAAGAAAAACCAGTTGTTCCTGAAATTAAAATTGCTGATGAAAAGAAATCTATATTTCCTTCATTTGATGAAGATGAGTTTGAAAGATTAAATGCTCGTATTAATCATAATGAAAGTAAAGCTACACAAAGAGAAGTTGTTAAACGTGTAGATGTACCTGCTAGTGAATATGGAAATGTTAATGTTAGACAAGCTAATAATAATTTTTCATCAACAACAGTTAGTGAAGAACAAAAAGATCCTGATAGATACAAGATTAATACAGGAACTATTGTAAGTGGTAAGAAACCATTTACTCCATCACCTGTTATTTCACCAGTTTATGGTATTTTGGATAAGAATTATACTAAAGAAGATATAGTTGATCGTAAAGGTGGACTTAAGAGAGAAAGAACTAATAAGTTACCTATAAGAAAAGGCACGCGAAGAAATAGAAATAGATATAGAAAAAGAAAAAAAAGAAAAAGGCACGAAGGTTCCCGATATGATCGGACCTTCGGCCTACGAGATGGTGACGCGCGCGGGCCTGCGACAGGGTGGTCATGGCGAGCCCGTGCCTTGGTGGGCACCGCCACAGCGCGATGTGTACATGGTGTGGAGTCTGGTGGCCGATGCCTGGGTGCCGCCATCGCAGATAGATGCCAAGGCCGAACGCCGGCGCCATGATGAGATGCAGCCAGCCGACTTTATGATGAAAACGGCCTGGGAAGTACTAACCGAAGAGGAACAAACAAGAATTCAAGACGATGCAAAACGACAACTTTAAGCCACAAAAGCAGTGGCAGCAAACTAGCACAGGCTACTACATAGTGCCCATAGAGAAGCTGGACGTAAAGGGCGCCCAAAAGGATAAGGACGACAAGCCCGACCTGAAGGCGCTTGGCAAGACGATTGTGCGTTGCAAATGTCCCGACTGTAGCGACACGCGCAAGCACCAGGACGAGCACTGCGTAAGGCTCGACACATTGACCGGCATGGGCAAGTGCTACAACTGTGGCTTCCACTTCATCATCAGCACTAAAGTGGCCGACTACAACAAGAAACGTGGCTATCAGAAAAAGAAATTCAAGTTGCCCGATACCAGCAAGCTGCGACCGATCGATGCCATAGGCATGGATTATCTGCTGAAGCGCAAAATTCAGCCGCAAACGGCCGCGAAGGCTGGTGTGCGCTCGGCCACCCGTACCATCGATGGCATTGAGCGCTCGTGCCTGGCCTTTACCTATCGTGAGGGTAACAAGGTGGTAAACATCCAGTATAAAACCACCAGCAAAGACTTTGCTGTTGAGAGCGACTGCGAGCTGATACCCTGGAATATTGATGCGGCCATCGGTCAGGACACGCTGATTATCACCGAGGGGATGATGGATGCGCTGGCGCTGATGGAATGCGGGTTCGACAATGTGATATCGGTATCGAACGGCGCCGAGAGCGATGTGCGAACCTTCGACCGCTTTCGCTACAGTCATCTGGATGGCATACGCACCATTTATCTGGCTGGCGACATGGACGATCCGGGCGTGGAGCTGCGCAACAAACTGGCGCTATACTTTGGCGAGGCCCGCTGTCGCATAGTGGAATGGCGCGTAGGTGAAGACACAGCTAAGGATGCCAACGAGATGCTGATGGATTACGGCGTGGATGCCGTGCTGCAGTGCATTAACCACGCCCAACCGTGCCCGATTGTGGGTGTTGAGACTATCGACGACTATCGTGAGCGGGCTAAATACATTTGGGAGCACGGCATCGAACCAGGCAAAACCGTAGGGTGGGGTGAGTTTGACGGGTACATACAGTTTGAGCCAGGGCGCACGGTGATTATAGTGGGAGAGCCTAACACGGGTAAAAGTACCTTTGCCGACGACCTGATACTGAACCTGGCGTTGCAGCACGGATGGAAGGCAGCACTGTATTCGCCCGAGATGTTTCCACCCGAGCGCCACATTGAGCGATTGGCCACCACCATAGCCGGTCGCAAGTTTCGCAAGGAGCTGGTGCAAACCGAGCGTGGCGTAGATTATCACAAGCCGCAGATACCGGAGCGCATGGCCGACAGGATTCTTGATTGGCTGAGCGAGAACATCTTTTTTATTACCGAAACATCGGGCCGAACCATCCACAAGCTACTGCATCGTGCCGAACAGCTGCAGCAGCGTTACGGCA
>JAFPMR010000230.1 GCA_017411235.1 Bacilli bacterium
GGAATAGTAAACTTAAACATTACTTTAGTATCATCATCTAAGTTATTTAATTCTTTCATAACTTCTCTTTTTAATACTTCTTCACATTGCTCTTTATCAGGAGCATTAATATCTACTTCTGGTTCAATAATAGGTACTAAACCTTTACTAGCTATTACTTTAGCTATCTCAAATTGTTGTTTAACAATTGCCTTAATACCTTCTTCATTACATTCCTTAATAACACTTCTCATCTTAGTACCGAAGATTCCTCTTTCAACTGCTAAGTCTAATGTTTCTTCCAAATTAGGAATATCTTTCATTAATTGAACACCATTATCAATATCTTTTAATCCTTTATCTACTTTTAAGAAAGATAAGATATTTTTACTCCATAGATAATCACTAGTATACATATCATCTATTTTTCTATTCATAGTTTGTTCAAATAAAATAACACCAACTATTTTTTCACTAGTGAATTCTTTTGATTTCATTACTCTAGTTCTCATTTCATGGATTAGATCAAACATTTCATCTTCTCCACTATATTCACTTTCATCAATACCATAAAGTCTTAATGTCTTAGCACTAGAACCTCCACTTTGATCTAAGGCTGCAATAAAACCATTTCTATTTCTCATAATATCTAATTTTTCCATACTTTCACTCCTTTACTTCATAATTAAATATTGTGGTAAACCATCTTTATATATTTGTTTAACATCACCTTGTATTAAAGGTTTAATATAATCTATTATTTCATCTTTAACATAGTTATTATCTACATCTATCCAATCTAATGGGATCTTCTTTTCTACATTAGCTATCTTATGAATATCATCAAATACTTCATACTTAATCTTATAATCTTTACCTTCTTCTCTAGTCATTACAACCATTTTTCCAGTTTCTCCATTATAAGCTAACTTAGCACCAAGTTTTCCACATTCAATAGCTTCTTCTAAATCAGTTTTAGATGCTAGATGAGCACCTGCTCTTTGTAGAATAGATAAAGTAATAGGTCTTGCTTTAATACCTAATTTATCTCTTAATATTCTACCTAAAGCATCAGCACATCCTACTAATTCTTTATGTCCAAAAGAATCTGTTTGTAAATTAGTATCTAATAATTCACAAACGAATTTTCTATCTTCAGTTCTAATTCCTTCTGATACAGCAATAACTATATTAGATTTTTTCTTTAATAAATCTTCTACATCTTCAACAAATGTATCTATATCAAATGATACTTCTGGCAAATAAATAGCATCTACACCAGGACATGTTTCATCCTTTGCTAGTGCAGCTGCTGCTGTTAACCATCCAGCATGTCTTCCCATAATCTCTACTATTGCTACTGTTTTCTTAGTATCACCATAGCATGCATTATCACTTATTACTTCTTTTAAAGTAGTAGCTATATATTTACAAGCACTACCAAATCCAGGACAGTGATCAGTTATAGGTAAATCGTTATCAATAGTTTTTGGTACTCCAATAAAGTTTTGTTTCTTTCCATGTTCACTAGCATAATCAGATAAAGATTCAACAGTATCCATTGAATCATTACCACCTATATAAATAAATGAATCAATATTATGTTTATCTAATATTTCAAATATCTTTTCATATAGATCTTCATGTTCTTCTACTTTACCTA
>JAFPMR010000231.1 GCA_017411235.1 Bacilli bacterium
GAACAGGTGCTAATACTAAGTGCTACAAGATAGTTCATATCGATGGATACTATTGTGCTGATGCTGATGCTACATTAACAGATGACCATAAATGTGTTAAGAAAGTTCCTGGTCAATTAGAATACTATACTTGCCCAGAAGGTTATACATTAAGTGGTACTAAGTGTACTAAGAATTCAGTAATCACAATTGATGCTACTAAGACTACTAAGACTTCTACTTCATGGAAATATACTTGGAGTAAGAACTCTTACTTAGAAGGTTGGGAATTTACTGGTAAAACTAAAGTAAAAACTCAAACTTACTATGCAGGTCAAAAATAATAAATAAAAAGACTCATTAGAGTCTTTTTTTATGGCATAAAAAAAGAAGATTTAATTCTTCTTTTTATATCTAAATAATGCAGATGGTCGATGACCTGCACCAGTTTTAACTTTATCTGTTTTTTCTACCTTATCAGCAATTATTCTTCTAAATGCTGGATCTAATAACTTCTTATTTAGAATTACTTCATATACTTGTTGTAAATCACCTAATGCAAAGTATTCTGGCATCATGTTAAATACGACATCAGTATAATTGATTTTACTCTTTAATCTTTCAATTCCGGTCCATATTACTAATGGATGATCAAATGCTAATGAATCGTTTTCTAAGATGTGGAATTGATAACGATCTGTTGTTTTTTCTCTTAATGTCTTTTTTATTTTAAACTTTAATGTTTCTTTACCATTATCTAAGTATACAGATACTATATTGTCTTTTTCTACATAGCTTACGTTAAACCAACATGTATTATCGTTTATTTTATCATTTAGCATGTTTTTATCTATTAATGCCATATATGAAGTTGATATGATACGCATTCTTGGATCTCTATGAACTCCACCATATGTATATAATTGTTCAAGATAAATATCATGTAAGTTTGTTTCTCTAGCTAAAATTCTTTTTGGACATTCGTCTAATTCTTCGTTAACGTCTAAGAATCCTCCTGGTAAACACCATTTATCTTTAAAAGGATAATCATCTCTTTTTACTAGTAAAACACTCATATGTTTTTGACTTGATTTACGATAATTAGTTGATTCTTCATCACTAATACTTAGTATTAAAATATCTGTTGTTAAAGACAATGGATCATAATCTCTGGGATTATATGCTTTTAAAAATTCTTCCTCAGTTTTATACACCATGTTAAAAACACCTCGAGTAAATTATATCATATTTTTTATTATTGTATGCTAAAATGATATAGAAAGAGTGTGATACTATGTATTGTCGTAAATGTGGAAATGAATTAAAAGATAATGATAAATTTTGTGGCAAATGTGGTGAACCTAAAGCTGTAGTTAACAATAATCCAACTGTAGATACTACTACTCCTAAGGAAAATCCAAACGAAAAAATCTTATATGGAGCTCTTGGATTTATTTCCCCTATAGTTGGTTTGATTGTTTCTTTGCTTTCTAAGAAAGATAAACCAGAAGCTGCTAAAGTAGGTATTATTGTTTCTTGTATTAGATTTGCTTTTAACGTAATTTATGTTATAGTTTATTTCTTATTTATAGTTGTTAATTTGTAATAAAAAAAGTGCTATTGAGCACTTTTTTCATTTTCTAATTTTTTGTAATCTACTTTACCTATCATTGTTTTAGGTAGAGATTCACGGAATTCAAATTCTTTTGGAATCATATATTTAGCTAGATTCTTTTCGCAGTATTCTTTAATACTGCTTTTTACTTTTAGATTATTTCTATATGATTCATTTAATACGATATATGCTTTAGGAACTTGAACTTTATATGGATGAGGTATTCCTACTACGCAACAACTTAGTACTGCTTCGTGACGCTCTAGTACTTCTTCGATATGTGATGGGAAGACATTGTATCCAGATACGATTATTAGCCTTTTTAAGCGTTGTACGAAGAAGAATAGTCCATCGTTATTAACATAACCCATATCACCAGTATGAACCCATATACGGCCTTTTTTGTCCTTTTCTAGGACTTCATTAGTTTCTTTATCATTGTTTAGATATCCTAACATTACTGAAGGACCACTAATCATTAATTCTCCGGCTTGTCCTGGAGGTAGTTCTTCTTTGGTATCGACATCTACTATTTTAATTATATTACCTGCTAAAGGGATTCCTGAACTACCTAGTGCTGTAGCACCTGGTGCTGGGAAGATACATCCTCCACTTGTTTCACTTAATCCATAACCTTGAACTATATCATGTTTGCAATTATGTTCTTTTAGGAAGGAATTTACTTTTAAGTTCTTTTCTTCTGTTAAAGTATCTCCACCTGATACAACGTATTTTACTTTAGATAGATCTACTTTATTCATATGTTTATTACTTACCATAGCTTCAAATAGTGTTGGTACACCAGGTATGATTGTTGGTTTATATTTAGTTAATAACTTATCAAAACGTGATGCATCAAATCTTGGTATTAGCTCTAGTGTACATCCACTTCCTAATGGGAAGTGAATTGTTTCTACTAAACCAAAACAATGGAACATTGGTAAGATGCATAAGAATTTATCTGAATCATCGATATCAGGTAATGATATATGGGCTTGTCCTACTACTACATTTATATTTCCATTCGATAGTAAGATGTGTTTTGGAGTACCTGTAGTACCACCACTATGTAGTATTACTGCAGGGGAATCTTTAGAAGAATGAGTTAATACTTTGGTATTGTAATGTTGTCCTTTAGCCATAAAGTCATTCCAGCGAATGAATTTTTCATTACTTTTAGGTATTATTATTTTTCTTTCTTCTAATAGATAATAACCTACACCAGTTATTTTAGGCATTGAATCTCTAGGAGATACTATTACAGCCTTATAAACATTAGTTTCTTCTATAACATTTTTTATATTCTTATATGATAGATTGATAGCAATTAACATTACACTGTTAGTAGCTAGTAATGATTCTTTTATTTCTTCTTCTGCAGATAATGGATGAATCATATTAGCTACAGCACCTACTTTAGATACAGCATAGAATGCTATTACTGCTTCGGGTGTATTAGCCATACAGATACTTACTACATCACCTGTTCTAACACCTTGGCTAGTTAATGATTTAGCACAGATATCTATTGCTTGAAATAGTTCATAATATGTTATTTTGCGTCCAAAGTAATTAATTGCTACATTACTTTGTCTATCTTTATTACGTTCATAGATAAACTCATATAAAGACATATCTGGTACATTGACCTTTAATTGATCTTTAGTATAGAATTTATCCCATAAATGTTTTTCCCCTTTAAACATTTCTTTTATATTGTCCAATAATTTCATATTTAGCTCCTTTTGTTAAACACTTGTTGAATAACTTTCACTTGTATTGTATAATTTTATTCAGGTGGTATTCAATCATCAATTTGAAAGACAATTGAAAAATATTAAACATAGTGTAGTTAATGTGTTTAAGAAGGAGTATGAATATGGATAGAAGAACTAAGTATACTAAGAAGGTCATTAGGGAAACTTTTATTGATTTATTAAGTGAAAAAGATATAAGTAAGGTCACTGTTAGTGAGATATGTAAGATAGCAGATATTAATAGAGCTACATTTTATAGATATTATTTAGATGTCTTTGATTTATTAGATAAAATGGAAGATGAATTCGTTGATGAAGTTAAAGAAGCTTATAGAGTTGATGATAATGATGAACAACCTTTGTCTCATTATGTTACTGCTTTACTTAATATTTGTTATGAGAATCAAAAGTTAGCAAAAATTCTATTCACTTCTACTGGAAAGCCTTATTTTCTAAATAGTATTTTAGAAGAAGCATATAATAAATGTAAGATTAGATGGACTAGAGAAAGACCTGATATTGATGAAGATGATATTGAATATGCTAC
>JAFPMR010000232.1 GCA_017411235.1 Bacilli bacterium
AAGTATCAAGGTATGACTAGAGAAGAATGTCGTGAAGCTTGTTTAGAAGATTTAAAAGAACAAGGATTACTTCTAGAAATAGAACCATTAGTTCATGAAGTAGGACATTCTGAACGTACAGGTGTTATGGTTGAACCAATGATTAAAAAACAATGGTTTGTTAAGATGAGACCTTTAGCTGATCATGTATTAGAAACACAAAAGAAGAAAGATGAAAAAGTTAATTTTGTACCTTCTAGATATGAAAAGACTATGAATCACTGGATGGAAATAACTTATGACTGGTGTATTTCTCGTCAATTATGGTGGGGACATAGAATTCCTGCATGGTATAAAGGCGAAGAAATATATGTAGGTATGGAACCTCCTAAAGGTGAAGGTTGGGTACAAGATAATGATGTATTAGATACATGGTTTAGTAGTGCTTTATGGCCTTTTGCTACATTAGGATGGCCAGAGAATACTGATCTACTAAAGAGATATTATCCTAATAACTGTTTAGTAACTGGTTATGATATTATTCCTTTCTGGGTTAATAGAATGACTTTCCAAGGTGAAAAACTATTAGGACAAAGACCTTTTGAAGATTGTTTAATTCATGGATTAATTCGTGATAAACAAGGAAGAAAGTTCAGTAAGAGTTTAGGTAATGGTATTGATCCATTTGATATGGTTAATTTATATGGAGCTGATGCACTTCGTTATTATTTAGCTACAGATGTTGCTCCTGGAACAGATATGAGATTTGATGAAGATAAGATTAAATCTACATGGAACTATATTAATAAGATATGGAATGCTTCAAGATTTGTTCTTTCAAATATTGAAGACTTAAAAGAAATTAAGTTAGAGAATTTAAAACCTGAAGATAAATGGATTTTAACTAAGTTTGAGAAATGTATTCATGATACTAAAAAGTTTATGGATAAGTATCAATTTAATAATGCAGGAGCTACTATTTATGATTTTACTTGGAGTTCATTCTGTGATAATTATATTGAAATGGCTAAGTTCTCAATTGATAGTGAAAGTACTAAATCTACATTATGCTATGTACTTTCTGGAATCTTAAAATTATTACAACCATTTATGCCTTATGTAACTGATGAAATCTATTCTAAGTTACCAGTAAAAGATGCAGAAGATATTATGGTTGCAGAATATCCTAAATATTCTAAGAAGTATATTTTTGAAGATGAAGAAAAAGATGTTGATGATCAAATAGAATTTATTAAGAACTTTAGAAATATTAAAGCAGAGAATAGTATTACTAAAGATATGAAAGTATTATTTAATACTAATGGAGATAATGAATTAGTTATCAATATGTTAAAGATTAAAGATAATTTAATTGATTCATCTTTAGATATTAAGTCTTATAAAGTAATGTCTAAGAATATTAAAGCAGAAATCTTCTTTGAAAAGGTTGAATCTGAAGAAGATAAGGCTTTAAAAGAAGCACAAATTAAAACATTACAAGATTCTATAGCTAGAAGAGAAAAATTATTAGCTAATGAAAATTATGTTAATAAAGCTCCAGCTAATATAGTTGAACTTGATAGACAAAAATTAGCTGAAGAGAAAAAGAAATTAGAAGAGTTATTAAAATAACTCTTTTTTTATGATATAATTAATTTATAGAATTATATTGATTTTTTATAGTACGTTTTTATTATGAAAAATAGTAGAAAAAATGATATAATGAAATTAGTTATGGGGTGTATATTATGGTTACATTTGAAGAATTCTTAGTTAATTTTAATGAAGAAGTAGAAGAAACATTTGAAAATACTAGCTTATCAGATAATGCTAGAGCAGTTGTTGTTTCTACTATGAAGAAATACTTCGCTGGTAAGAAGTATGATCCAATTGAACTAATGGCAGTTTTAGAAGGAGTATGCATTGCAACAATGACTCATGATGAGGTTGAGAGAAAGAGTCTTCTTGGCCGTATTCGACGCGAAGCAAATCATTATGTTACTGTGGAACCTGATCATGTATGGTATCCTAACGAAAACTTTGAAGATATAGAAGATAGAAGAACTAGAGGAAGATAGTTCTTTTTTTTATTTTTCGGAGTTTTATGTTATAATATCTATCATGTTTTTTGAGGGGTGGTGATGTGATGGAAAGGCAACAAGTTATTACCAATTTTGTTAACAATCGGCCAGAAGCACTGGGCGCGTATGGTTATGGGTCTGGAGTCTTTAAACAATTTGGATATGGAAATAATGATCACCCTCAAATCGATATTATCTTTTTAGTAGAAAACCTTAAAAGATGGCATATAGCCAATCTTTCGATGAATAAAAGTGATTATACAGTTTCAGGAAGAACTTATGTTTTATTAAGTGATCCTGAACAATTTAAAGGTAAGAATAAAATAACTTATTATAGTCAAATTTATGAAAATGGTTTGCAATTTAAATATGGAGTTATGGAAGAGAGAGACTTTTTAGAATTCTTGGAAAGTTGGGAAAATATTTTTATTGCAGGAAGATTCCAAAAGCCAGTATTACAAATTAAAGGTAATGAACTTCAAAATGAAGCTATTAAAAAGAATAAAGAACAAGCTTTATTAGTTGCTTCTATCTTAGCACCAGCAGTTGTATCTAAAAGAGAGTTTTTTGAAATACTATGTGGTTTATCTTATAGAGGAACTTTAAGAATGTCCTTTGCAGAGAATCCTTGCAAAATAGAGAATATTGTTAAAGGTTCTTATGAAAAATTATTGGAAACTTATAATTTATATACAGATTATATTAAAGAAGATGAAAATGGTGTTTTATTCATTGATCATTCTAAGGTAATATATCATGTTAAAGAATTACCAATTGCTTTAATTAAATATTTGTATATGAATGGATATAATTTAGTTAATCTTCAATCTTTAAGACAGGGCATTAATAATTTCTTGACAGAGCATAATAAAACAGAAGAGTTAAGCCAAAGTATTGATGGTATTAAAACTAATGGTATTGTTAGAAGTACGCCTTATTTATTAGCAAAAGTTAAAAAGAAAGTTGTTAAAAAGTAACTTTCTTTTTTATTGTTTATAAAACGAATGTTTGATATAATAATTCTTGTTAAAGGTGATTATATGGATGGTATTAAGTATTATAGTATAACAGCTTTAAATAGAGCTATTAAGAATATGTTTGATAGTAAACCAGAACTTAATAGAGTTTATATTAAAGGTGAGATTAGTAATTTTAAACATCATAGTAGAGGTCATTTATATTTTACCTTGAAAGATGAAAACTCAAGGATAGCAGCAGTTATGTTTGCTTCTAATGCTAGTAGTATTAAATTTGAACCAGAAGATGGTATGAAAGTACTAGTTAGTGGTAGAGTAACTGTTTATGAAGCTACTGGAGGTTATCAAATATATGTAGATCAAATGGACTTAGATGGTATTGGTAATTTGTATTTAGAGTTTGAGAAACTAAAGAAGAAATTACAAGAACAAGGATTATTTAATCCTGAACATAAAAGACCTATACCAAGATTTCCAAAAAAAATTGGTATTATTACAGCACCTACAGGAGCTGCTATAAGAGATATTTTAAGTACTATTAAGAGAAGATATCCAATATGTGAAACAATATTGTTTCCAGCACTTGTACAAGGTGTAGGAGCTAAAGAAAGTATTGTTGAACAATTAAATCGTGCACAGGATTTTGATTTAGATGTAATCATTTGTGGACGTGGTGGTGGATCTATTGAAGATTTATGGGCATTTAATGAGGAGATAGTTGCTAATGCAATTTATAATTCAAGAATTCCTGTTATATCTGCTGTAGGTCATGAAGTAGATTTTACGATTGCTGATTTTGTAGCAGACTTAAGAGCACCAACGCCTACAGGAGCTGCTGAGATGGCAGTACCTAATTTAGTTGATTTAAAGACATTAATTAATCAATATACAATTAGATTAAATGAAAATATTAAAGGTATTATTAATCTATGTACTAAAAAATTAGATAGTTTAAAAGGATCATATGTTTTAAAGAATCCTTTAGCATTATATGAAGCTAAAGAACAAAAGTTAGATAGTTATATTGATAGATGTAATGGAGTTATTAAAAACATTTTGGATACATATACTAATCGATTAAATAATGTAAAGAGTAGTTATGTTTTAAAGAATCCATTAGCAACTTATGAAGTTAAAAAAGAAAAACTATTTAATTTAAGTAGTTTATTAAATAAAGAGATGAATGTTATTCTTGATAATAATAAACATAAATATGAAATAATGATTAATAAATTAGATTTGTTAAGTCCTTTAAATATACTTGGTAAAGGATATAGTGTTGTTAGTAAAGATGATAAGATAATTAAGAGCACTAAAGATTTAAAAGCAAATGATGTATTAAATATTCGTATGAGTGAAGGCAAAGTAAATGCTATAGTAAAGGAGATAATGTAAGATGGCAGTTAAAAAAGAAGAAAAGACTTTTGAAGAAAGTTTAGTAGAATTAGAAAGTATTGTTAAAGAGTTAGAAAGTGGTAATGTTGATTTAGATAAAGCTATTGAAAAATATAGCGAAGCTATGAAACTTGCTAAAACATGCAGTGACAAGTTAAATAATGCAACAGAGAAAGTTAATCAAATTCTAAAAGAAAATGGAGTTTTAGAAGATTTCGAAATAGAAGAATAGTTCTTCTATTTTTTCTTTATTATGATATAATTAGATGAGAATAGAGGTGTCTTTAATGGCTAAAATTAAAAAAACAGATGATGCTAAGAAGGAGAAAAAAATTAGAAAATCAGATGTTAAAAAGGAATTAAAAGAAGAATTAAAAGACGAAGTTAAAGAAGAAATACAAGAAGAAATTCTTGATGGAGCTACTATTAAGCCACAAAGAAAGGTATATTTCTGGGAAGAAGTTGGGTCTTTCTTGATGATTATAGTAATTATAGGACTTATTTCTTTAGGTGGATGGTATTGGTATACTCATATGAAAGATCATTCTAAAGATGAGAAAAAACCAGAAACAGAAGAAAAAGAAATTGTTGGTTATGATTATAAATTGATAAAAGAAGCTGAGAATTCTAAACTACTTTATAATTATCTAATTGTAGAAAATGATGATAATGAGATAACTAATATATATGACTCTAAAGGAAACATGTTATATGAAGGTCAATTTAGTTATACTACTTTCTATGTAGATAAAAACCACGATTTATATTTAGCTGATGAAGATTATTTAGAAGAAGAAAATGTTATTACTTTATATAAATTAAAAGATGGAGAATTTGAACAACAATTTAAGATTTCTCGTGAGAATGTATTCTATACATGTTTATTATATAGAGATGGCTCTGATGAATACTTATTAGGATTTGTTGGAGAAAAATTAAGTAATGAATCCGGTAAATATGAAGTTGAAAAGACTTACATTGTTAATCTTGATAACGAAGAAAGTGAACTTGATGGTTATTTCTTAACTGGTGATGAAGCTAGACTTGGTCAAGATTCACCAGTAGTTACTCATAACACTAGTTATGTAACATTTAGTGATTATGATATGAAGAATTATGGTTTATATGATTTAGACAATCAAGAAGTAATGATAGATGCTGAATATGAGTTATTATATTCTACTTATGATAATAGTTTTGTTGCTAAGAAAGATAATAAAACTGGAATTATTAATCCAAATCAAAAAATATTAGTAGTATTTGAATATGACTTTATTGATATTCATGAAGATTTCTATGTTGTAGGTAAAGACGATAAGCTAGCTATAATGAATGATGATTATGAATTTGTTACAAAATTTGATTTTGATTATCAAAGAGCATTTGAAGGACATGAGTATTTATATACTTTATGTTGTACATCATTTAATTCATTTGCAGCAGAGAAACATGATGACAAGTATTTATTAGTTACTAATTATGGAAGTTTAAGTATTCTTGATAGTAAGTATAAAGTAAATGAAGCTTATATTATTAATAGTGATGGAACTTATGAAACAATCCAAGAAGATTTCTTTGATCAAACTGGAGAATATACAATTTTCTTTAATAGCAAAGATAAAAAGTATAGAGTATATGATAATGATTTAGAAGAGTTATCTACTATTGATTTATCATCATATACATTTGGTAAGAAGCCTCAATATTTTGATAGCTTTGGAAATTATTTAATTGTAACTGGTAAAGAAGTATACTTTGATGCTTTAACTGGAAAAGAAGCAAGTACTAAAGATATTGTTTATGAATTAAAGAATGTAAAAATTACTTATAGTAAACCTACATTAAAGGTATTTGTAGATAATGAAGAAGTAGCTAATTATGATGATCCATCATTTACTACTTACATAATGAAAACAGATAAAGGATTTATCATTAGGAATCCTAAAGGAGAAAGTATTATATTAATAGAAAAGTAATTCAGTTGAATTACTTTTTTTATGGTATAATACTTGAGAAGTGATTTAAATGGAACAAGAAAAAAGAAATCAATATATGTTAATTGCTGTCGTAGTAATTCTTTTAATTGTTGTATTTGCAATTGGATTGTTTTTGGCAATTAAATATAAGAATAAACATTTGAATAATAAAGAGTATTATTTTAATCAAATATATATTAGTGAATATAAATTAGATATGGCTGATGAAGATTTTTATATCGGTTATTTAGATGATCAACAAATCAATGTAATTATAAATAAAACAGGTAAAGAAGTATTTAGTAATGGAATCAACATCTATTATGATGGTATTTATAAAACTAAAGAAGACGATTATATTATTTATTCTACAAAGGATAACAGTTTAGTTATTTATTCTTTTGATGGAGAAAAATTAGAAAAGATTAAAGAATATAGTGATGTATCATATGCTAAACCTATTATCTATACTAATGGTAATATTGAATACATTGTTGGTTTTACTTCTCAAGAATTAGATGGCTTAAATATTTTTATGTTAAATGATTTAGAGAGAGTAGTAATTCCAGATGCTTATTTAGTAGCAGATGATTTATATAATGGTGTTTATTATACTTATAGTACGGAGAATTTAATAGTTTATAAACCGCATTTGTATGGAGCTATTAATTATGAAGGAAAGATAACTATTAATTATAAATATAAAGAATTAAAGAATACTTATAACAATTCTTTTATTGTTAAAGATAAGAAGAATAATTATGGAATTATAGATAAGAATGGAAAAGAGTTAGTAAAAGCAAAATATAAAGCTATTGGTTTATTTGGTGATTACTATTTAGTAGTTAATAGTAAAAATGAAATGGCTGTTTATGATAAAAACTATAAAAATATTACTGGCTTTGAGATGAGTTATGATCCACTATTAGAATATGAACCTAGAAGTTCTATTAATAGTTTCCATTTATGGAAAGTTGGTAGTAATTTAGTAGTAGTTAATAATTATTTACAAGATTTTAATAAAACAGAGTATTCTAAAAGCAATGCTTATTTCATAAAGAATAACAAAATTGTTAAAACGATTAAACAAATTGGTTTTGCGAACAATGGTGTTGTTTATTCTTATGATAAAGATTACAAAGTTACTATTTATGATAGTGATTTAGAAGTAGTTAGTGAATTTAAAGTAGATAATGCTAAAAAAATATTAAGTATTTCTCGTGAAATAGATGATGTTATTAAAGTTAAATGTTTAACTGAAGATGATTCTGAAAAAGATATATATTATAAAAATGGCGAAGTAATTGATTATTCTTATGGAGAATTAATTGCTACTAAAGGAGATATATATGTTATTAAGACTGATACAGGTGTCAGCTTATATGATAGAAATCTAAATAAATTAGATAGTCTAGAGGGAAATAATATTGAATATAAAAATGATTATCTAATAGTAGATAATGGTATATATAAAATAGAGAAGAGAAGTTAATCTCTTCTTTTTACATTTTACACTTTATTTTTCTTTGTTTTATTGTGCTATTTCTATTAGTTTGTTAATATTATATTGGTGGAAAGTATGAGAAAAATATCTGTATTACTTAATTTGATGATATTTGTTCTAGCAGTGCTATTTGGAGGACTGCTGTTTTGGGGTGAAAAAGTCGGTTATAGTAATATGGTTGAAAAAGTAGAGAAAATGACACCGATATTTGATAATTATTATTTTGCACCAGATAAAGATGAGTTATGGAATTTTATGTATTTAGCTACTAATGAAGAGTTAAATATGTTAGAGAATATAGAAATAGAAGAAGTTGTAGAAAAGGAAGCTAAAGCTAAAAAGATTAGTGCTGAAGACCCAAGTAAAATAGTTAAAAAGCAAGAGAAGTTAAAAGGTGTTTCTAAAGAAACTACTGCTAAACAAGAAGTACAAAGATATGAAACTAATGAAACTAGTTTAGGTATAGATGTTTCAACATGGCAAGGTAAGATTGACTGGGCGAAAGTAAAGAAATCTGGTATTAGTTTTGCAATGATTAGAGCAGGATTTAGAGGAACTGTATCTGGTCAGATATCTAAAGATGCTTGGTTTGAAAGAAATATAAAAGGTGCTATAGCTAATAATGTTAATGTAGGAGTTTATTTCTTCTCAATGGCTAAAGATGAAAATGAAGCTTTAGAAGAAGCTAAATGGTTAGTAGAACAAATTAAAGATTATGATATTTCTTATCCAGTTGCTATAGATATTGAAATATTTGATAGAGATAGATTAACTGGTGTTAGTGCTTCACAAATGACAGAAAATGCATTGGTATTCTGTAATTATGTTAGAAGTAAAGGTTATACACCAATGATTTATTCTTATATGAATGCTTTAACTAAAAAGTTTGATACTGCTAAGTTTGGTAATGAAAGAATTTGGTTAGCACAATATAATGATGTTGTTACATATAAAGGTAAATACCATATGTGGCAATATACTAGTAGTGGTAGTGTACCTGGTATTAGTGGTAGAGTAGATATGAATGTTGCATATTTTAGTGTTACTAATGATGTTACTAAAAGAGAAGTAGTTAATGGTGTTACTATTGTTCAAAATGAAGATACAGTTGATTTTATACCAATGAATATGAAGACTAAATTAACTAAGGATGTTACACTAAGATCTAGCCCTTATCTAAATTATCCAAATAAAGCAGGTATTCTAAATAAGGATAGTAATATTACTGTTACTGGTATGGGCGAAGACTTTGTTCGTATTTTATATGACGATAATGTTTTCTACGTTAATGATACGGATTGTTTTGAATTAGTTTTAAATGATGTTTCGTTTATAAAAGCGAAGATGGATGTAAAAGTAACAAAACAAGTTGAAGTATGGAAAAGACCATATAATTTCTTAAAAGATAATGTTTATAAAGAATTAGAAGTAGATAGCACAGTGTTAGTTACAGGTTTAAATAAAGATTATGTAAGAATAGAAATAGATGATAAAGAATACTTTGTTAATGATATTGAGTTCTATGAAGTTATTAAAGATTATGGATTAGGAAGTTCAGGAAAAAGCAATAGTTAATATTGCTTTTTTAATTGCTATAAAAGGTACTTTGTGATAGAATAAAAACCGTTTCTAGAAAAGAGGAATGAGTATGCCTGAGAATCAAATGTTTAAAAATATTCAAAAAGTTTTAAATCTTATTACTGAATTAAGAGGAATGTCTTTGGAAGATCTAAAAGATATTTGTATGCAATATGGTGAAGATTATTCTTCTAATTCTAAAGATGAATTAATTAGAACAATTATGTAAGTTGAATTATCACATCAAGAATTAGAAGACTATGAAAAATATTTGAAATATTACTATTTTTCAGTATTTAGAGAGCAAATGACTGGTCTTTCTGAGTTAGATGGATATATTAGTCAAATTGAAGAATTATATAAAATTAAGCATGAAGCTGGTTTGGAAGAGAATAGAGCAGCTGATAGAAAAAGAACTCTTGAATTTAAATTAATGGATGCATTACCTTTAGTTAGATTGAATATTGAGTATTCTCATGTTGAAAGTAGTTATAATTCTTTTATAAAAGTTATGACTAAAACTGGTATGAAATTGGCATCTATTACAGAAGCTAAAGAAGAATTACAAAGAAAAGGTTTATTAATGAGATTCTTAAAGAAAGGTACTATTGAAGACTTAGAACGTCAAGAAGGCAGTTATCGTGAACAAAGAAATCATGATATGGATGAAGCTTATGGTTCATATGTTGAAACAGTTAAAGGATATGGAGCATATTTAAAAGAAGCTTTCTTTAAGATGTTAGATAATAGAGAGATTGCTGAAGCTGTTTATCTATTTATAAATATTGAAATGGATTTTAATAAAGAAGAAGCTTATAAGTTAGCTTATGTTAATGATTGTAGATTTACTGATGAAGAAAAAGAAGAAATCTTTAATAGTTTTGTTAAGAAAGCTGATTTTGATCCAGAGCGAGATGTAACTGGTGAAATGTTCTATGAAGCTGTTAAGAAATTCGTTTCTCAATATTACGATATTATGCAATCTAGATTGTCTTTAAGACAAAGTAAATGTGTAAGTAGTATCAAACAACTTGTTGGTAAACAAAGAGAAATTGTTGATGGTATGAAAAAGAATCAAGAAGAAGTTGGAGTATTCTCTCCTGAAGATGAATCAACTTTATCTTTGATTTATCACGAAGAAGGAAGAAGAAAAAAATAAAGCACAAGTAGTGCTTTTTTTTATTTGTTATGTTATAATTTTTTATAGTATAAGGTGATTATATGAAGAGTAAAAGGTTTTTAAACTCTATTAAACTTCTTGTAGCAATAGCCATTTTAACTGTTGTGGTTTTTATTTGGAATTTATTTGTTAATCATAAGAAGGGTATTACTGATTTCCTTGCTAATATATCTCCAAATAAGAGAGTCCAAGATACATATAATGGTGTTTATACTTATGTAGAAGACTTAGGTTATAAGATATCTGCATATACCGGTTGTTCTTTAGAATCTATAAATAATTATATTTTAATCGTAAATGAAGACTATTATTTGTTTAGAAGCAGCTGTATGGGTACATATTTAAAAGGAACTGGTAAAACAGATGATTTAAATATTGTAGAAACAACTGATTCTTATTTAGTTAAATATGATGGACATCAATATAATAGAGATTATAAAGTTGTTAGTATAGTAACAAATAATGATATTGAAACTTATAATGGAACTAATTTAGATTTAAATTCATTGTCTGGAATTATTAAGGAAACGATGTTTGAAGACAATTATTATAATTTAATTCGTGGTGTTGCTGGTCTTACTACAAGGTTAACAGTGGAAATGAAGCATATTGATGGAAATAGGTATGATTTAGCATTCTATAACAAGAAGCAAGATTTATTATATAGATACAACATTAATAATCCTGACAAATTACCATTGTATTATGGATTTGGTGGAGATTTAGTTATGCTTGAGAGAGAATCTTCGGCTGCTAAGTATTCTTATCAATTTAAAGTGTTATCTGAAAATGGTATTGTTTATGAATTAGCAAATCAATTCCCTATAATAATTGATGGTGTTTCTTTAGATTATAATAATAATAGTATTTTTATTATATATGATAATGCTAAGAGACAATTTAAATTATTTATTGGAACCGATAAGAAATTCTGTGTTTCTGGCGGAAATAGTGATAAGGTAGCATATTATGAATTCTTTATAGGGTATAACTATAGTACTAATACATTTGAGAAACCTTCTTTTGTTAAGATTTGGTATGAAAATGAAGGATGCTCATATATAGAGGAATATTTGAAGGAGGCCGTATAATGATAGAAGCTTTAATTACAATATTTGGTATATGTATTACATTTATTCCAGTTGTCTTTTTTGTTCATTATTTATTTGCTCATGTTAAGAAAAAGACGAGATTTGATTATCATATTGAACTTGTAAAAGATAGAAAAGGTTCGTTTGGTACTATAATGGCTTATTTAGAAAGAATTCTATTAAGTTCGTTATTTATAGTAGGAGGAATTCATATGAGTGAATTTTTCCAAATAGAAGGATTAACCATGACATTTGTTATTTTACTGGTAGCATATGTTATAGTTAAATATTTTGACATAAAAAATGAAAAATAATAAAAAGAGGATGATATCTTCTTTTTATTATGATATAATTTTCTTAGTATGGATAATAATATGGGGATGGTAATATGAGGTTTAAGGAAGAGTTCATTAAAGAACTTGTGAGAAGGCTTAAGGAGAATATTGATATTGTAGAATCTAGTTTTAATCTATCAGGTATTGAACTAGTTAGAAATAAGTTATACGATATTGATCCTATAGAGTTTAGACTACCTATATTAGTTGAAGATGATCCATACGATTTTGTGAATAAGCTTAGTTATTCAATAATTAATAAGAATGAAATAAAAGTAGTAACTAGTAATATTGCTTGTGATTTATTACTTGAATTAGTCAATCTTATTTTAAAGGAATTTCAATTGGAGAGGATTGGTCGAATTGGAGAATAATGCTAATTTTAGACAAGACTTAGAAATTGGTTATCTAAAAGTTTTAGCAAGACACGATAAGCAAGAAGAGTTTTCAAGATTATATGGTCAAAAAGAAGATGCTCTAGCTGAAGTGGTTGATGGAACTACAGATACTTATTTACTATCTAGTTTAAAAAGTATAATCGATTACAAAAAAAGAATAACAAATGATAAGGGGATGGGTCGATGAGATGTCCTAAATGTGGTGCATTCATGGACGAAGGTAGAGACGTTTGCTTCATGTGTGGTACTAATGTTAAAAATCCAAATATGTCTATGAATAATGGTTTTTATGGTCAACAAGGTGGAGGAGCTTTTCCTGGACTTAATGACTATGATAACATTTATAATAGCGTAAAAAATGGAGATAAAGATGTATTTGACTTTTTTTCCGATCATAAAGGATTGGTTTCTTTCTTGTCCTTTCTTTTAATTGTTGTAGTCGTATTCTTAGCTGGTTTAATTTATTATAAATTTAAGTCTAAACCAACTAAACTAGAACCAGTTGTAGGCCAATTGTATTATAAAGTAGATGATGTTTTCCAAAATAATGGAGAAGGTTTATATAGTTTAAGTGGTGATAAAGGTAGTTCATGTAACATCTTAGTTAAGATGGATAGTAACTCTACTGATAATCACGTAGATACATTGTTTGAATCTATTAAACTTGCTATTGAACCTGATAGAGATAGCAAACTTGCAGTTATTAACAGATTAGATATATATACTACTCAGGAAGGTTCACTTACTATAAATAATAATAAGTGGTATTACTTGAATATATTCTATCCAACGGCTGAAAATAAGCCAGCAACAATACTTAAGTATAGATTCTTAACTACTGTTGTTAATGGTTATGCTTATGATATTGAACTTAGAAATAATAATTCAGAAGATAAGTGCTCTGCAGCTTTAGATAATTTTGTTAGATCACTTCAATTCTTAGAAGGTACTGTAACTAAGAAATAATTAAGAAAAAAAGAATAAAAGGGAAGGAGAGTATGCTATGAAGAAGTGTCCTAAATGTGGGACTGTAATGGACGATTCTAAAGTTAAATGCTATATGTGTGGCACTGATTTACAAAGGCAGACTCTTACTAACTTTGGTAATTCTTTTAATGAAAATGTAGGTGCTACAGTATCAAATAACCAAGGAAGCGTTTTTGGTAATAATCAATTTCAAACAAGAAATATTAACCAAGTAAACGGTTCTTTTTCTACTGGCTCAAATTTTTCTAATTCTTTATATAATAATCAATTGAACAATTTGAATTCTATGGCATACGATGATAGAACAGCGTTAGAAAAAATGTTTTCTAGTGATGATCGTTTTAAGAGTAAGGCTGAGATTAATGCTGAAAAAGCTATGAAGGAAAATCAGAAAAGAAATAACTTCGCTGATTTGTTTAATAGCAGTGTAGAAGCTAAAAATAATCAAAAACCTAATAATAATCCTGCTAATCCAGGTAATGTACCAACTGGTCAACCATTTGGTCAAAATCCACAAATGATGCAACGCCCTGGACAACCAGGAATGCCAATGAGCAACAATAATAATGTTAAACCTAAAAAAGATAAGAAACCTAAGATTAGTTTAAAGGATAAGTTAAAGAAGAAGAAAAATCCGGTTCAACCTGTTAGTCAGATGCCGATGCCTAAACCGCTACCTGTTGGTGGCAATCAACCAGCTCCGGCACCGGTTAATCAAAATCCAACTTTAGCTACTCCTCAAAAGGCTGCTAATCCTGTTCCACAACAGCAACAACAGCCACCTAAGAAAGAATCTAAACCACCAATTAACTGGGGTAATGATTTGGTTAATGCAAATAATCAGGATAACTTTAAAAAGGGTGGAGGATTTAAGATTAATTCTTCTTTGATATTTAATATAGTTGCATTATTAATATCAATTGCTGGTGTTTTATTTGTATATTTTAAATTTATCAAGACTGATGAGAATGGTAAGGTTCAAACTTTAAATGGACTTAAATATTCTATTGCTAATAACTTTAATCTTAAAGATGAAAAGAGTAATTTCCGCTTATATACTTATGGAGAGTATTGTACTATTAGTATTACATATGGAGCTACGAATGATGTTTCTTCATACGTAGATGATTTCTATCAACAAATTAAAGATGATTATGAGCAAAAGAATTTTACGGTTAATAAGAATATTGCTAAGTATAATGATAATGTATGGACAGAGATTAATGTTATGAATTTATCAAATAATGCTGCTTCTGCAAATGGATATACTGCCCAAACTAAGATTCAATTCGTAGCTATAGTTTATGAAGGTAATTATTATACTATTGCATATCAGAATACAAATAATAATACTATTTGTTCTGCTTCTTATGATACTTTCTTAAAGTCATTAGCATTTAAATAAGATAGTTTTAAACTATCTTTTTTTGTTTTTGTCTTTTTATGTTTAATAAAATATGATATTATTAGTATGATATAATATGATAGAAGAATAAAATATGGATGGTGGTTTTTGTGAATAATAATTTTTCAGCTTTTAAGTTATTCTTTGATGAATTCATATATAAAAAGAATAGTTTTGTTTCATATGTAAAAGTAGAAGAAAACATTGCAACTATAATAGAATTAATTGAGAAGGTTAGAAAACAATCTAAATTAGATATTAAAGCATATATGAGCAATCTAAATAAAGCTAATAAGAAGATGAGAGAACAATTAGATATCATTCTTAAGAATAATAAAGCTTTAATGGAATCTTTCTTGCTAATGTATAAGACTAGAGTAGCAAATGTTAATGATTCAATTAGCGATATGCCATTTATCATCTCTAATTCTTTTTATAATGATTATCGTTTAGATGATAAATCACCACTAGAATTGGAAATGAATAATAATACTATTCCTAAGTATTCTTCATTAGAAAAGAAACAAATGAGAGAAGAAACAAAGGATTTACCTGCTTTTTCTTATTTTGTTCAATTATTAATGAAAAGTGATAATCATAAAAAGTATGATTTCTTTATAGAAAAAGCTAAAGTTATTTTATCTTTAGAACCATTATATAATGAGACTCATTTTATTTATTTTGATAGAGTATATAAATTAATCGATGGTTATGATAAAAGCTTTAAGAAATTAGAAGAAAAAGCTAAACTTACTGATGATTACGAAGACATTTCTTTAAGAATGAAAATAGCTTATCGTAAAAAAATGGAGAATTGGGAATCTGGAATTGAAGAAATGATCAGTGAATACTTTGATTATCTATTTAATAAGAAGGAAAGTAATGCTGAAATTAGAAAGTATTTCAATGTAGTAAATAAGATTTCTTATTCATCTTATACAGAAGTAATAAAAGATTTAAGTAATGAGAAAGCTAAATTAGAAAAAGCATTTGAAAACAATGAATATAGACCTGTTTCTTATTATGGAGATAGTTATTTATTGAAATTTAGAGAAGTAATGATTAATTCTTATTTTGATAATAGATATAGATTGAATATTATAAAAGGAGATATTGATTCTTATGTAGATGCTGCTATTAATTTATATAGTTTAGCTATAGATGTAGAAAACAGTATTTTTAATTATTATATTTATCTTGCAAGTCATTCTAGAAGATTATTAAGAAATAACGATGTAGAGAGTGCTATTATAGCTAATATTTATTCTTTATATTCTCCATTATTATGCTTAGAAAGATTTGAGAAAGCTAGAAGAGAATTTGGCAGTCAATTAAATATGGAAAACAATACCTTTAAGAAGAAATATAATACAGCATTACTTACAAAGAGAGTAGAATATGGCTTTAAAGGAATGATTCCTAATATTGCAGCAATTAATATTAAACTTAATGAAAGCTGTAAGAAGTTTGTTGTAGAGAATTGTTTAGAAAATATTACTAACTTTGATCAAACAGGTTTATATGATACAAGGAATTATGATTTAGAAGTTATGTGTGCTAAATTAAATTTTGATGAGATTGTTGAATTATATGAAAGATTAAAAGCAGTATTTAATAATTTCCCTGATTCTAATATGATTCCACAAAAATTCATTTGTGAAGTTATATATAACAGATTGAGATATGATGATTGTAATGAATCTGATAAGAAAGAGAAATTAAAAGAAATATCTATGAAATATTTAAAAGAAGAAGCGCTATTTGTCTAGGAAATATACGCAAAAGTACTAGTAATAGTGCTTTTTTTTGTGTTATACTTTTTTTAGGGAGTGGTTTTATGAATCTTGAGGATATTATTGAAAAGATAAAGAGGTTAGAAAATGGTGGTAATGGAACCAATCTTACTTGCTTTATTGTTGCTTTTGATTTTTTATATTTCTTAAAAGACAACGATAGTAGAGAAAGATTCATTCATGAATATTATAAAAATGATAATGGTATGTTTACTGCTAACTTTAAGAAAGTATGTAATTATTGTGAATCAATATTAATTGAAGATAATGTTTATAATAATATGCTTAAATCTATTGAAATGGATGTTAGAAGAGATGACTTAGTTAGTATGTATAACTATTATGATGCAGTAGATAGAATTGAAAAAGCTAATACAAGTACTAAGAATTTAATCAGTGATGGTTTTAAAATTAGATTATTAAAGAATGTATTTGATCGTAGTAATGCTGATTATACTGACTTAAGTAATAAGGTTGCTGAGTTAAAAGGTAGATATGATAAGAACATAATTGATATTGTAAGCATTATTGCTATATTTATTGCTGTTACAATAGGTATGGTTAGTGGTATATCTTTTACTTTACAAGCATTTTCTAATGTAAATGGTTTAAATATTATGCAAATATGCTTAACTGCTACAGTAGTTGGTTTTGTAATATTTAATTTATTCTATGCTATATTCAAATTTGTTAGTAAATTATCTGGAAAAGATGTAGATAATAAAGGTTATTTTATATTTGTAGATGTAGCCTTTATAGCACTAATAGTATTTTTCGTTTTTTTGCTTAAATAAAGGGAATTAATTCTTGCAAATAAAATACGTTTGTGTTATTATTAAATGGTCGATGGACCTCTAGCTCAGTTGGTTAGAGCATCCGGCTCATAACCGGGCGGTCGTAGGTTCGAGTCCTACGAGGTCCACCATTTATAATGCGAGTGTGGCGAAATTGGTAGACGCGCTAGACTTAGGATCTAGTCCCGCAAGGGGTGGGGGTTCAAGTCCCTTCACTCGCACCATTTGATTTTTACGAACTTTATGTTCGTTTTTTTATGCTTAAATATAGTATTTTATTATATTTACTTAATTGACATGTATACATTTTTTTATGTGTTTTTATAAATTTACATAGTCTTGAAATAATGTTATCATTATGATAGAGGTGTAGGGTTATGAACGGACAAAATGGTTTTAATAATCAATTCAATAATCAGTTTAATAATCAACCCATGAATAATGGGCAAACTATGCCTGAAAACCATGTTAAGAAGAAGTTCTTTTCTTCTGCTTTTATGGGTAATGCAAATATGGAAGATGTTGGTGGAACTAATAGTACGGCGAATAATAGTGTTTTAACTTGGGGATTAGATAGTAATGCTCAACCTGTTCCTCAAGCTGTACAACAAATGGTTTCACCTGTTTCAAATACAATGCAACAACCAATGATGCAACCAGTACAACAAATGGTTTCACCTCCGCTTGAAAACACAATGCAACAATCAGTTATGCAACCAGTGCAGCAAATGGTATCACCGGTTTCAAATACAATGCAACAACCTATGGTGCAACCTGTACAACAAACAATGGTTTCACCGGTTGATAATACAATGCAACAAACGATGATGCAATCAGTACAACAAATGGTTTCACCACCAGTTGATAATACAATGCAGCAACAAACACAACAAATAGTTGTTCCACAGGTTAATCAACAACCAATGATGCAACCAGAGCAACAGATGGTTTCACCTGTTCCTGTTCAAGCACCTGCAGTTCCTAATGCACCGATAAGTCCGGTTGTTATGGATATGTTACAAGATGTTAATGGAACAGTTGTAGTTGAAGAACCTGAAGTTTTAGATGATTTTGTAGAACCAACTAATCCTGTTGAAGAGTTGGATTCTATTGAAGAATTAGATGGTTTAGATGAACCTAAGAGTGCGATTCAAGTACCAAAGATAGATCAAGGTACACCTAGTTTAGAACCGCCACCTCCTGTTATAAACCCTGATTTTAATTTTAATAATAAAGAAACAGTTGGTGTATTTAAACCACAAACTGCTCAAGTACAAGACAATTTTAATTTTGGATATAAAACGGAAGCTGTTGATCCTTCTGTAATGCAAACATTTACTCCTGGAGTACAACAAGGAGTAGCTGGTGTGACGGCTTTGGGAGTAGCTGCTACTAATATTACACCTCAAGTAGTAGTTGGTCCAACAATGGAAAATTCTGCGATTTTCCAATCTGCTCAACAAAGTAATGTACCAGAGGTAAAACCTGTTCAAACGGTAGTTAATACTGGACCGGTTGAACAATGGATGACTGATCAACCATTAAGTGCTAATAATATAGAAAATTCTTCTGCTTCACAAAATAATGTAATCTCTGCCACACAAAGAGAAGCTGAAGAGAAGAAGAAAAAGGAAGAAGCTATTAGAGCAACAATGCCAGTACCTGAAGAAGTTACTAAGAAGCAAGTTGATTCTAATATACGTCCGGAATTATTAACTAAGGAATATATTGGTGAAGATTATACAAGCCTTTCTATGAGTCCATTTAATTTTGGTGGATTTATCTTCGGTGCAGCTTATTTTGCTTATCGAAAGTTATATTTCTGGGCTTTAATTAATTTAGCAGCAGTAATTGGTATTTTATTCTATGTACCAATGAAATATAATCTATTAGGTGTTTTAGGTTTCCATATTTTAATGGCTTTAGCAGTTAATAGAATATATATTATTCATGCAAAGATAATTGGTAAAATTGAGAAGAAGAGAAATGATAAGAAGAAAAATCCTAAGACTCAAGAAGAGTTAGAAGAAAGAATGAGAATTAGGGGTAGAGTATCATTTATCAATGGATTATTAACTATTTGTGTTTTTGTTGCTTTAGTATTTGCTTTAGCTCTATATGTCTTAAAGGATAATGATTTATCTAAGATAATTAATAAATCAATTAATGGAGTTAAGGTTAAACAAGAACAAAAGAAAGAATTTGATGGATCTATTGTTTACGATGAAGAAGAAAATCTTTATGATTATATTGATATTGTTGTTCCAGATGTCTTTGTAGGAACTAAAGATATGTTTATTGATTCTACTTTTACAACAATGAGTAGAGAAGATAATAATAAATGTAAGATTAAATTAGGTATTTTAAAAGATTATAATGATGGAAGTAATTTCATTATTCAATTAGCTGATTATAATAAAGAAGAAGATAAAATTGATGTTAAAGAAACTAAAGGTATAAAGTGGACTAATTACTATACTGAAGATGTTAATGATGTTATTTATTATAAAGGAACTACTATTAATGATCGTGCTTTAGTTTTAGAATATCGAATTGGTAAAGGATCTACTGAAAATATTTGTGATGCTTATTATTTAACGATAATGGAATCATTAAATCTAAAAGAGGAATAATCCTCTTTTTTTTGTGTTATAATTTAATTGGTGATTGTTTATGAGCAAAATAGGTGTTTTTGATTCAGGAATAGGTGGTTTAACTGTTCTTGATGAATTAAAGAAAATGTTACCAAAAGAAGATTTTATTTTTTATGCAGATTCTGCTAACAATCCATATGGTGAAAAAACAGATGAACAATTAAATGGAATTGTTTCAAATATAGTTGATTTTTTAATTGATAAAGGATGTAAGATAATTGTTATAGCATGTAATACTGCTACTACAAGATGTATTCGCTATTTACGTGAAAAGTATCCTGATATTGTATTTATTGGTACAGAACCTGCTGTTAAGTTAGCTTGTGATGATGATTATCATGTAACTTTAGTTATGGCTACACCAGCAACTATTCAAAGTGAAAGATTGCAAATATTAATTAATGAAAACAAAAAAGATTTAGATACTTTCTATTTAGTACCTTGCTTTGGCTTAGCTAATGCTATTGAAGTAGGAGATAAGGAAAAACAAGAAGAAATAGTTAATAATATCTATCAAGTTTATAAAGAAGCTGGTATTGAATCTATTGTTTTAGGATGTACTCATTATCCGCATATTAAAGATTTAATTTCTAAATATTTTAAAGGTGTTGCTTTATTAGATGGTGGTCTTGGAGTAGCTAAAGAAACTAAAAGACAAATGGAAAAACATGGTTTAATTACTAATAAAGGATCTGGAGATGTAGAATTTATAAAGACTAAGTGATACTTAGTTTTTTCTTTATTTTCATTTTAAAGTATTGTATAATTATTAGAGAATAGGTGGTTGGTAGTATGAATAAGGATATTTTACCAAGTCTTAAATTAATTTATAAACCTTTAGTTATGTATTATGGTGAATGGGAACTATTAGAAGGTTTAGAGAGTATAGCTAAAGTAGAAAAAGATAAGAACTTATTTACTGAATTTTTAAATAGATATTATTATATGCCTTTAAAGGTTGTATTTAAAAATGATGATTTAGTATATAGTTTTAAGTGGGCTATATGTTCTAGATTAGGTGAAGCTGGAAGAGGATTATATTTTTCTAAAAGAGCTTTCTTAAGAAATATAATTGCTAATGCTGATGATGTAGTACTATATGGCGGAGATAAAGCTTATAAGGAAATCAAAAAAGCTATTCGTGATAGAAAAGACATTTATCGTGATGTTGACAGTTTAGGTGAAGAATCTAGTTATTATAAGAGTATTAAAAAAGAATATAAAAATACTGGATTAGATATTCCTTTTGAAGAATATATTAAATTATGTAAAAAGAAATATACTAAATTACTTACTGGATATAATGCTGTTTTAGATTTATTTGATAAATCTATTAATGTAGATGCTTTCATTAAGTGTTTTGATATTGATAAATTATATTTATTTACTGCTTATTCTTTATTAAAGTATAGTGAAGGACACTATGAAAAGTTTGGTAATTTAGATTACAATATTAATGTTTTAGATTCATATAGAACTTTAGTTAATAATATTAGAGAACAAGATTCTTTATATAATAGTTCTATTGTTCTTGGAGATATTGTTTATACGATAGATGATTTATTCAAGGAATATGATGAATTAATGGTAAATGCAAAGAAATAGATACATGTATCTATTTTTTTTATTTTATGGTAAAATTTATAGTATAAAGTAGTGTGATATTATGGGAAGAGCTGAAAAATATGCAAATGTAGTAGATGATTCTTTAGAAAAAGAAAAAGAAGAAAAATTATCTGTTACACGTGAAATTAAATTTAGTGACTTACAAAAAGAGATAGATAATACAGTTACGATTGCTGATATGGAAGAAATGAATGGTATTGTTGAACCAAAGAAGAAAAAAACTGTAGCTAAAAAAGCTGTTGTAAAAGAAGAAAAAGAAGAAAATCCTCCTAAGAGAGTAGTTAAGAAGAAAAAAGAAGATACTACTGAAGTTAAGATTATCGATGAACCAACTGCAGAATTAATTGCTGTAGATGGAGAAGAATCTGACTTAGATGAAGATGATTTGTTCTTAACTCAATCAATGGAAGTAATTGGTAAGAAAAAACATAAATTAAGAAAGATAGTTAAAATTATTATTAATTTAGTTATTATATTAATTGTTGGTTTGGTATTATTTTTTAAAGTAATAAGACCTATTTATTTAAATTTTGTTAATGCTGAACCAAGAAAAGTATTTGAAAATAGCATTGATTTCTTAGTAGAAAAGTCCACTGGTTTTATTGAAGAATACATGGATGATAATAATGGTATTTTGTATGTAGATACTAATCTTAGAATTGATTCTAATATGGAAGACTTTGAAGATCTAGGTAATGTTTATTATGGCTTTAAATATGGAGTAGATACTAATAATAAGAAGTATTTGAATTCTATATATTTGAAGAATGGTTCTGATGTATATGAATATCAGTATATTGAAGATGGCGGAATTATTTATCGTAAATTAAGTACTTATGATAAGTATATGATTTTAGGACCAGTGGAAGACAAGGAAGAAGATGCTTCTTATTATTCTGAGTTGGCGGAAATGCTTAAAACTGAAAAGAAAGATGATTTAATCTATTTTATTAAGAAATATGCTGAGTACACTAAAGCAAGTTTTACTGATGATATGTTTAGTAAAAAGAATGATGAAATAGAAGTTAATTCTAAAAAGATTAAAGTAAAATGTAATAAGTTAATTCT
>JAFPMR010000022.1 GCA_017411235.1 Bacilli bacterium
AAAAATATGGCAGTAGTTTCTTTAAGTTATTTATTAGAAGCTGGAGTTCATTTTGGTCATCAAACAAAAAGATGGAATCCAAAAATGAAAGAGTACATTTACACAACTAGAGACGACATTTATATTATCGACTTACAAAAAACTATGAGTAAGATCGAAGAAGCTTATGCAGAAATTAATAAGATTGCTGCAAACGGCGGAACATTCCTATTTGTAGGAACTAAAAAGCAAGCTCAAGAAGCTGCAAAAGAAAACGCAGAAAGAACAAATTCTTACTATGTTACTGAAAGATGGTTAGGTGGAACATTAACTAACTTCCGTACAATCAGAAGTAGAGTAAAACGTTTAGAAGAAATCGAAAAGATGGAAGAAAACGGAACATTCGAAGTTTTACCTAAAAAAGAAGTAATTGAACTAAGAAAAGAACATGACAAATTAGACAAATTATTATGTGGTATCCGTGCAATGGATAAATTACCACAAGCTATGATTATTGTTGATCCTAAGAAGGAAATCAATGCAATAAGAGAAGCTAGAAAATTAAATATCCCTATTTTTGGTATCGTAGATACTAATAGCGATCCAGATGACGTAGATTTCGTTATTCCTGGTAATGATGATGCTGTTAGAGCTGTAAAAGTTGTTTTAGGTGTATTAGGAAACGCTATTGCTGAAGCTAACGGTGGAGAAATCATCGACTATATTACTGAAGATGAAAAGAAAACTAAAAAAGATGTAAAAGAAGATGCTATGGAAGAAGCTGTAGCAGAAAAAGAAGTTGTTGAAGAACCAAAAACAAAAGTTGAAGAACCTAAAGAAGAAGTAGAAGAAGTTGTAGAAGCAGTTGAAGAAGAAACTGAAGATTTAAGTAAGAAAACTTTAACTGAATTAAAAGCAATGGCTAAAGCTTCTGGAATCAAAGGATATTCAACAATGAAAAAAGACGACTTAATTGCATCTTTAAGTGAATAATAAATAAAACATTTTAGAAAGAGGGATTGCACATGATAAGCGCAAGCTTAGTAAAAGAATTACGTGAACAAACTGGTGCTGGTATGATGGATTGCAAAAATGCTCTTAAAGAGACTGATGGTAATCTAGAAGCAGCTATCGATTGGCTACGTGAAAAAGGTATTGCTAAAGCTGGTAAAAAAGAAGCAAGAATTGCTGCTGAAGGTTTAGCTGATATCTTCGTTAAAGGAGACAAAGCGGTTATTATTGAAATCAATGCAGAAACTGACTTTGTAAGTAAGAATGATGAATTCAAAGAATTAATCAAAAATGTTGGTGAAACTGTATTAAACAGTGACGCTAAAACATTAGAAGAAGCTAATGAACTTCCATTTGGTGAAGGTACAATTAAAGACTTAGTAGTAGATAAAACTGCTAAGATTGGTGAAAAATTAGACTTCCGTCGTGTTGCTGTAATTGAAAAAGGCAAAGACGAAAACTTTGGTACATATTTACATATGGGTGGAAAAATTGCTGTAGTAGCAGTTGTAAAAGGTGCTAATGAAGAAGTTGCTAAAGATGTAGCAATGCAAGCAGCAGCAATGAAACCAAGATATGTATTCAGAGACGACGTTCCTGAAGAAGAAATCGCAAGAGAAAAAGAAGTTCTTAAAGAACAAGCTATGAATGAAGGAAAACCTGCTGACATAGCTGAAAAAATGGTTGCTGGTAGATTAAACAAATTCTTCAAAGAAATTTGCTTAGCTGAACAAGCATTCATTAAAGATGGCGACATCGACGTAACTAAGTACGTAACTAACAATGGAGGAGAGTTAGTTGGTTGCACTAGCTTCGTAGTAGGTGAAGGAATCGAAAAAAGACAAGATAACTTTGCTGAAGAAGTTATGGCTCAAATCAACGGATAATAAATTAGACACTTATTTAACAAGTGTCTTTTTTTATGGCTAAAAAACCCTTTTATTCGTGATATAATTTAACTGGGAAGTGATGACATGGAACCAAGAGGAAATAAAATAATCCGTAAGATAGTTTATTTCATTTTATTTGCAATTCTTATATTAGGTTTTGTCTATTTAGGAGAAAAGTATAAGGATAATAGTAAAGTAAAAGTTTATACAATTGAAGATTACTATCCGGGTATAGGTACTGACATATTCCAATCCGTAAGTGGATCAAAACTAATAAGTATTTTAAAAGATAAGAACAGTCATTTAATCTTAGTGGGAAGTAGTAAATCAGTATATTCTCAAAAATATATAATAGAAATAAAAAATATTGTTGAAGAATTAAAGGTAGATAAAGTAATATACTATGATTCATATAGTGATAAATCACAAAAGAATTCTAATTACTACGAAATAAGAAAACTATTAGAAGGATATTTAACAGTAACAGATGGTAGTGAGAAAAATTTACTTGCACCAAGTTTCTATATCATTAAAAATGGTGAGGTAGTATATTACAATACAGAAACATCTGCTATGAAAAATACAGATAATCCTGACAAATATTGGACTGAAGAAAAAGAAATAGAGTTTTCTTCAGAAATAACTTCAGCAATAAACAAATATTACATTAACAAATAGAAAAAATATGCTATAATTAAAGCATCAAAGGAGAGATAACATGAGTTATGATGAAATAGAATTAGAAATGATGGCAGCGTTAGAAGTAATGGACAATCGTCTTACAACTATCAGAGCTGGTAGAGCAAACCCAGCAATGGTAAATGGTATTATGGTTGAATATTATGGAACACCAACTCCATTGCAAAGTTTAGCTAATTTAACAGTACCTGAAGCAAGAACACTAATGATTAAACCATTTGATAAGAGTTGTGTAAAAGATATTGTTAAAGCTATTCAAGAAGCTAATCTAGGTATTAATCCTACTGATAATGGCGAAGCTGTAATATTAACTGTTCCTCAATTAACTGAAGATAGAAGAAAAGAATATGTTAAACAAGCTAAACAAATATCTGAAGATGCTAAAGTAGCACTTCGTAAAGTTCGCCAAGAAGCAAGAGAAGCAATTGAAAAAGATGAATCTATTCCTGAAGACGAAGAAAAACGTATGCAAGATGAGATTCAAAATTTAATTAATGAATACAATAAAAAAGTAGAAGAAAAACTTGCAGAAAAAGAAGAAGAATTAATGAAAGTATAAGCAAACATAATGTTTGCTTTTTCTTTTGCAATAATATATAATAAACCTCAGTTTTTGAGGTGATTTTATGGCTGTAAATCCTTTAGAAGAAGTAGCAATAAGATACAAAAAAATAAAGATTAAAAACGACACATACGTTCTAATACCTTCATCAGTAGTAGAAGGTTTTAGTATGGGTAGCGATTACATGGGAAAAGCAAAACATAAAATTGCCAACTCAATAGAAAATATTCATCAAGAAAAATACTTAATCGACAGTATCGTATCTCTTGAAGACTTACAAATAAAATATGATTTATTTGATGAGGATGAATTAGAATTCATTCGTAATTATTATTTTGTTGAAGAACAAGACAATATTATCATTGTTGAAATAAAAGATGGTGCTATTCGTAAGAGAAAAATATCTATACCAGCCGTTAGAGATTTAGTAGCAAAAGAAGTATATGAAAGACAATTGGGAGAGCCTTCAGTAGTTTTAAATGAAACTGCTTTTAGAGAATTATTAGAAACAGAGAACTTAGAAGAGTTAAAAGCAAAACTAGAAAGATATAGAAGTTTAATAGAAGTGTTCCTAGAAAGAGAAGAACAAGAATATGTTTCTAGAATAGAAGTTACTGATGGCCATATTACTAGTATTGATACAGACGCTAAAATAGCAGTACCTTATAATGGCCCAAGTAATGCAGAACAAGAAACAAATAATAAACCAAATACTAAAGCTACTATTATTACACCAATAAAAGCAGATTTCACTGTAAAAGGCTTAGAACAACATATAAATGAAAGAATCTTTGGTCAAGAAAAAGGAATTAGAACTATAGCCAAAAACATCTATATGAACTATACAGCATCACCAGAAGACAAAGTAGAATCAATATTAATTGTTGGTCCAACTGGAACTGGTAAAACTGCGACATTACAAGTAGTATCAGAATACTTAAGTGTTCCTTTTAAAGAAGTAAATACACCTAACTTAGTACCACAAGGAATAGTAGGAACATCATTAGAAGATTGTTTATATTCACTTATTATTCAATCATGTGGAGATGTAGCTAAAGCATCTAGAGGAATTTTATTCTTTGATGAATTAGATAAATTGGGTTTAGATCAAAGTGATCAAAAAGGAACTATCAAAGACATTCTATTAAAGTTTGTTGAAGGTGATGAATACACATTTACAATTGATAGAAAAACTTACACAATAAATACTAAAGGTATAACAAAAATCTTTGCTGGAGCTTTTACCAAGATTTTTGAAGCAGATGGCAGATCAATAGGTTTTGCTTCAGCTCCAGTAAGCTTAGCTAAAGAAGTAAGACCAGATCAAGTAAAAGATTTAATAAAACAAAAAGAATACTTCGGTATTGAATTATTAGATCGTATCAAAATACCAGTTATCTATCATGATTTAGATGAAGCAACAAAGAAGAGAATTTTACTAGAATCAAAACTTAGTGAATACTTACTAAAAAAGAGAAGATATGAAAGACAATTCGGTGTAGAATTAGTTGCAGATGATTCTTATATCGAAGCAATCTTTAAAGCAATCGCTGAACAAAGAGATTCAATTCGTATCCTAAATAATATGGTTTATAACACCTTAGATTCAGCAGAATATGAATTATGTACGGCTGATCATCGAGGTAAGAGACTAATTTTAACTAGAGATACAGTAGCAAATCCTGATCATTTTACATTAATATAAGAGAAAACAAGGACAAAACAAGGTTTTAGACTTGCAAAAAAATTAAAACTATTATATAATCATTTTGTCCTTGAGATATGACCTCGTAGCTCAGCTGGATAGAGCAATCGCCTTCTAAGCGATCGGTCGAGAGTTCGAATCTCCCCGGGGTCACCACTTAAGTAAAATAACGACTAATAAAGTCGTTTTTTTGTGCAAATTATTTACTAATTAAAGAAATTATATTATTATACATATAGGTGACTAACATGAAAGAAAGAAACAAAAAAATATTAAAACACGTTCTAATAGTATTATTCATGGCCTTTTTCCTAGGCATAAATATAGTATTTGCAGCAACTAAAAGTAAAATTAGTTTCTGTGATTATGGTGGAACTAGAAGAGTATTCAAAATAATTGGTATCGTAATAAATATCGCTAAAATAGTAGTTCCATTAATAATTATGTTGACACATATGGTATCAATGACAAAGATAATTATTAGTGGTAAAGATGAAGATATCAAAGAAAGCTTTAAAATCTTAGTAAAAAAAATAATAGCAGGTCTAGTAATTTTCATCATTCCTTCTGTTATTGATTACACGATTGATGGATTAGTTGGTTATAGTGATAGTGGATTTGCTCAATGTAGTAACTGTCTACTAGATACAAATCATTGTACAATACCAGATACTGACCCAGATACATACGACGAAGAATAATATAAGAGAAATCTTATATTTTTTTTTGCAAATTTCATCAAAAAAAAAGGAAATAGAACTTCAACGGAGTATATATAGGGTGAGGGGAGCAAAAAATGAACAAAAGATTTCTGGTACGTCAACAAGACATAAAAGACTGTGGAGTATGTTGTTTATTATCAATAATTAAATACTACAATGGTGAAATACCAATTGAGACAATAAGATTAGATACCAAAACAACAAAAGATGGAACAACTGCGTATAATATAATAAAAGCAGCTGAAAAATATGGCTTTATAGCTAAAGGTGAGAAAATAAAAGAATTAAAAGAAACAACACCATTACCTGTAATAGCACATATTATAACTAAACTAGGTTTTAATCATTTCGTAGTTATATATAAAATAAATAAAAAAGACGTTTACATAATGGATCCGGGTAAAGGTTTTAGAAAAGAAAAACTTAGTGATTTTAAAAAACAATGGACTAATGTAATTTTAGTATTCAAACCATATAAAAAAATCCCTTACTATGAAAAAAAGAACGGCTTAAAAGATCTGTTCATATCAATAGTAAAAATAGAATTACCATTAATAAAAAAAATAATAGTAACAGATATCTTAATTACTATCTTATCTATTATTTTAAGCTATTACTTACAGTTCATTGCCACAACCCTAGAAACTAACTATAAGAACCTTGTACTATTCTTCATATTAGCATTTTTAGGAATAAACATCTTTAAAGTCATTTTTGAATACTATCGAAACAATTATTCAATATATTTGAATAAAAATATCGATATAGAAATAATACCAGAATACATTTCACATTTATTTCATCTTCCCTTAAATTCACTAACATCAAGAACTGGTGGTGAAATACTTACTAGAATTCAAGAAATGAATTCAATTAAAAACTTATTTACTAAAATACTAATAAGTATAACTTTGGATTCCTTACTAGTACTAGTATCAAGCATTTTCCTATATACAATAAGTAATCAATTATTTTTAATTCTTTGTATAATAACGATTACTTACATCTTGATAGGTCTTATCTCAAGTCCTCTTATTTATCATAAAATAAATGAAAACATCGATTTAGAAACAGAATTCAATTCCAACTTAACAGAAAGTATTAATGGAATAGAATCAATTAAAAACCTCGACTACATAAGTGAAACACTAAATAAAAATCAGTATAAGTATTTATCGTATGAAAACAACTTATTTGAATATAACAAAATACAAAACGTTTTACTTACCATAAAAAACATCATAAATAATATTGGTTCATTTCTAATAACTAGTATAGGAATTGTTCTAATAATAGATAATAAAATGAATCTCTTGTCATTACTGACATTTAACTATTTAACCTCTTACTTTTTAGAGCCAATAGAAAACTTAGTAGATTTAATACCTGAATACAATTTAATAAAACTATCCTTCATTAAAGCATCAGAAACATTAAATATCAAAGAAGAAAAAGAAGGCAAGTTAGAACATTTTACAAACGGAAAAATAGAATTTAAAAACATTGACTATAGTTATGATGACTATAAAAAGATATTAAAAAAGTTCAATCTAATAATAAATCCCAATGAGCATATAATATTAAAAGGGGAATCAGGCTCAGGAAAATCTACATTATGTCAATTATTAAATGGTAATCTTAAAGACTATAGAGGAAATATCTATATAAACAATATAAATATCAAAGATTATAGTTTAAAGACAATAAGGAAAAACATCTTATATGTATCTCAAAGAGAAGAATTGTTTAACGAAAGCATTAAAGAAAATATCTTATTAGGTAAAAATCTTAAAAAAGAAGAATTCGAAGAAATCTTAAATATAACAGAAGTAAAAGAAATCATCGAAAAGAAAAATACGCGTTTAGAAACAATAATCTATGACGGAGGATACAACCTTAGTGGTGGAGAAAGGCAACGTATCATTCTAGCTAGATCATTAGTTAAAAAACCCTCAATCCTTATCCTAGATGAATCTTTAAACGAAATAGAAGAGGATCGTGAAAAAAGAATTCTATCTAAACTTGATGAATACCTAAAAAATAGCACAATTATTTATATATCTCACAAGAACATCTCTTGCTTTAAAAAACAAATAAAAATAGGTGAATACTGTGGATGAAATAAGCACGTTATATTATAAAAAACCCCAAAAACATCTAATAATTTATATAGTATTCATAGTATCCATATCAGTATTAATATACATATCAATTAAATACTATACGTATGATACGAAAGAATTAATACTTATCCAAGAATGTGAAGAAGAATGTCATTTAAAAACTACACTAAATTATGAAGAACAAACCATCTTTGAAAAAGATACAATTATAAAATATAAAAACAAAAACTATAAGATAGATGAAATAAACTATGAAGAACCGTACTTAGTAAATGGAATACCAGTATCAGATGTAATCATAAAAACAAATATCAATGATGATAAGAAAGTCTTAAAGATTGAAGTGAAATACCACAAACAAAGAATCATAAACAAAATAAAAGAAATCTTGATAGAAAGGAAATAATATGGAACTAAACAACAAAGAACTAAAAGAAGTAAAAGGTGGCTTATGGAGAATAATAGCTGTTAAAGGAGCTGCTAAAGTAGCAATTGGCATAGGCATCGGATTTTCATTCTTAGTAGGATTAGTAAATGGTTATCAAAGACCACTTCCATGTAATACAAAATAGAATGAAAAAAGAAGAATTATTGAACGTTAAAGGAGGAACAATTTCTGCAGCAATTCTAAATGCCATATCAAGAGGAATCAACACAATTTATAATTTGGGAGTTGCTACTGGTTCAGCAATTAGAAGAGCTCTAAAAAAGAAAATTTGTTACTAATAAAAAAATGAAGATCAAAAGTCTTCATTTTTTTGAGAAATAAGGCAAATTTTGCCTTGTAAAAAAATATCTGAAGTGTTATAATCTTTAATAGTTAACGAAGGGAGGGGAAAAATTTGACTAAAGTAGTAGTACAAAATGGCAACATTGATGCAGCTTTAAAGAAGTTTAAAGTAAAAGTTGCAAAAAGTGGAGTCCCTTCAAAGCTAAAAGAAAAAAAATGCTATGATAAACCTGGAGTTAAGAGAAGAAAAGCTAAAGAAGAAATGATTAGAAATTCTCGTAAACGTAGAAGAAACGATAGATAGGTGATTGATATGGCATTAACAGAAGACGTTGTAAAAGATATGACTGCTGCTATGAAGAACCAAGAAAAGTTCGAATTATCAGTTCTTCGTATG
>JAFPMR010000233.1 GCA_017411235.1 Bacilli bacterium
AATGTTAGATGCATTAGAAAAATCATTCAAAGAGGATGGAGCAACTACTACAAAAGAGTATGTAAAAGGAAGAGAAAACATATATGTACATCCAGCAGTAGATAAATACACAAAGACAAGTGATAGTGCATTTAATAAGATACTAAAGATAAAAGAAATGATAGATAAGTATAGTGCTGTAACAAAATATGATGAATTTGATGCATTTCAAGATATGAATTAATGACATACATAGAAGAATATAACAAATGGATCAAAGAACATCCTAATAGAGTATGTAAGAAAGTAAAGACAATATATGAGAGATTAGCAAAAGAAGTAAATATAGAAAATGAAGTAACATTTACAAATAAAGCAACTGGAGAAGTAGAAACACATACTTATGTATTTGATGAAAAGAAAGGAAAGAGATGCATTAACTTTATTGAGAAGTTTTGTAGACAGTCTAAAGGACAATGGAGTGGAAAGCCATTAAAGTTAGAGTTATTTCAAAAAGCATTCTTAGAAGCATTATTTGGATTTGTAGATAAAGAAACTGGAAAGAGAAAATATAGAAAAGCAATATTATTTGTAGCTCGTAAAAATGGAAAGTCAGTATTGGATTCTGGAATAGCAAATTACATGCTAACAAGTGATGGAGAAGGTGGAGCAGAGATATACTCAATAGCCACTAAAAAAGACCAGTCAAAGATAGTCTGGGAAGAAAGTAAAAAGATGATAAAGAAAAGTCCATCATTAGATAAAAGAATAAGATGCTTAGTAGGAGGAATATACTATGATGCAACTGATTCAAGCTTTAGAGCTTTATCAAGTGATAGTAATTCTCTGGATGGATTAAATAGTCATTTAGTAATAGCAGATGAAGTACATGCATGGAAAGATAAGAACTTATTAGATGTAATGTATGATAGCATGAGTGCAAGAGAGCAACCTTTACTAATAGAAACTTCTACAATGGGAACAGTAAGGCAAAATGTATTTGATATTGAATATGATTATGCAAGTCAAGTAATAGATGGAGTAATACAAGATGATGTATTATTACCAGTTATCTATGAATTAGATGATGAAAAAGAATGGATAAATGAAGAGAGTTGGTATAAGTCTAATCCAGCATTAGGAAAGATAAAACCTATAAAGACATTAAGAGAGAAAGTAGAAAGAGCAAAGAATAATCCTATAGAGTTAGTAAACTTATTATGTAAAGATTTCAATGTAAGACAAAATACAATAAATGCATGGCTTACATTTGAGGATCTAAATAATGAAGAAATCTATAATGAATGGAAAGATAACTATTGTATAGGTGGATGTGATTTATCAAGTACAACAGACTTAACATGTGCAACTATACTAGGAATAAAGAATAAAAAGATAAGAGTAAAGCAAATGTATTGGATTCCAAGAAATATGCTAGAGAAGAAAGTAATTGAAGATAAAATACCATATGACAAATGGCTTAAAGCTGGATGGCTAAGATTATCTGGAGATACTAAGATAGATTATCATGATGTAACTAAGTGGTATCTAGAAGAAGTCCAGAATAATGATTTAAGACCATTATGGATAGGATATGATAGTTGGAATGCTAATTACTGGAAAATAGACATGGAAGAAAATGGATTTGACATGGTAGAAGTAAGACAAGGATATAAAACAGAATCAGCTCCATTAAAACAAATGAAAGCTGATTTAATAGATAAAAAAATCAACTACAATAATAATCCAATATTAAAATGGAACTTATCTAATGTAGTTGTTAAAGTAGATGATAATGAGAATATTATGTTATCAAAAGAAAAAGCAAGACAAAGAATAGATGGAGCAGCAAGTCTAATGGATGCATATGTAATTTACATAAATAGACAACAAGAATACTTAAATTATATAAGTGAGGAGGTATAACAGGTGGAAAGAAGAAGCTTATTTAGTAGAATATTTGGAAATGATAAAAGTACACAAAATCCAGAAAAAGCTACTGAGGTAAAAATACTAGATGATAAAAAAGCAGTATTTACACCATACAAAGGAGATTTCAAAAATGATGCAGATGTAAGAGCATGTGTAGATGCAATAGCAAGAAATGGAGCTAAGATGCATCCTAGACATATAAGAAACAACAAAGATGGAATAGAGAATTTAAAAGGTAGTTTATATAGAATATTAGCAAAACAACCTAATGAATTACAAAATGCATATCAATTCTATTATCAAGTAATTACAAATCTAGAGTTATATAATGACTCTTTTATTTATGTACAAAGAGATACTGATAATAATAAAGTAACTGGATTATATCCATTAGATTTTAGTGAAGGAAAGTTATATGAATATCAAGATAAAATCTGGATCAAGTTCAAATTTGGAAGAAGTAAAGAAAGATTTGTACCATATGATAGTTGTATTCATTTAACTAGATTTGTAGGAGAAGATGGATTATTTGGTGGAAGTGTAACTCCAATAGTAAAGATATTATCAATGAAACATATTATGGATGAAGGAATGATAAATGCTATAAGAACTACACAACATATTAGAGGAATTGTAAAATCAACAAAAGCAATGCTAAAGCCAGAAGATGTTAAGAAGATGAGAGATCAATTTGTAACTGATTTCATTAGAAATGGAGATAGAAGTGGAATTGGTGGATTAGATGCTACTACAGACTTTACTCCAGTAAAGATAGAGCCAACTACAGCAAGTGATAGTCAAGTTAAGATAATAGATGGTAAGTTATTATCATACTTTGGAGTAAGTGAAAACATAATCCAGTCAAAGTATAGTGAAGATGAATGGAATGCATTTTATGAAAGTGTACTAGAACCAATAGGATTACAAATGAGCCTAGAGTTTAGTAATAAACTATTTACTCCTACTGAGAAGTATTTTGGAAATGAAATAATATTTGAAAGTAATAGACTACAATATGCATCTAATAGTACAAAGATACAATTATTAAGATTTGGAACTAATATAATGACACAAAATGAATTAAGAGAAATATTTAATCTAGCTCCAAGAGAAGATGGAGATGTCATATTAATAGACCAAAATCATAGTGTATTAGAAGAAGGAGAGGAGGATAACAATGAAGGAGAAGGAAATTAGAAAGTTAGATATTCAATTTAGAGCAGAAGATACAGAAGATGGGAAAATGGAAATAAAAGGATATGCTGCTGTATTTAATAGTCCAGAAACATATGATTATACAGAAGTAATTGATTCAAAAGCATTTGATGAAGCTGATATGAGTGATGTAGTACTAAGATATAATCACAATGATAGTTTTATGGTATTAGCAAGAACTAGAAATAAATCACTAGAATTAAATGTTGATGAAAAGGGATTATTCATAGATGCTAAATTACAAGATGATATAACAGAACATAAGAATATCTATAATGCTATAAAAAGTGGATTAATAGATAAGCAGTCATTTGCATTTACAGTTGAAGAAGATAACTATGACTATGATACAGATACAAGAACTATCACAAAGATAGGAAAGTTATTTGATGTATCAGTAGTAGATCAACCTTTCTATAATGCAACTGATGTATCAATAGCAAGAGATTTGAATAATAATGATTTCTTAGAGAGAAGAGAAAACCTAAGAAAAGAAGTAGAAGAGAGAAAAGCAGAAGAAGAAAGACTTGCAAAATTAAAAGAAGCAAAAGATAATTTGCTATCAATGTTAGATTAATATGTCAAAGAAAGAACATCTGGAGAGATGTTTTTTTGTTACTGGAGAGTAACTAAGACATTTTAATAAATTGCTGGAGAGCAGTTTTTATATGGAGTTTAGGAAGCCAAAAAGAACTAAAAAGTAAAGGAGGACAGAATATGTCTAGAAAAGAAGAAATTGAAGCTCGTAAATTAGAAATTCGTGAAGAAGTTGAAGCTACAGAAGAAGTTGAAAAAATAGAAGAACTTACAGAAGAAGTTAAAGCTTTAAATGAAGAAGAAGAGCAAATCAAAGAAGAAGAAAAAAATGAAGAGGAAGCAAAAGAAGTAGAAGAAAAAAGTTTTCTAGTAAAAGAAGTAAATAAGGAGGAAAGAAAAACTATGGAAAACAAAGAAATGAGAAATACTAAAGAATATATCAATGCCTTTGCTGAATATGTAAAAGGTAATGATAAAGAACTTCGTGCATTAGTTACAACTGATGGATATCCTACTGGAAACAGCAATACAGTTGAAATTCCAGATATGGTATATGACATTGTAAAAACTGCATGGGAAAGAGAAGATTTAATGTCTAGAGTTAGATCTCTAAGTGTTAAAGGAAATCTTAAAGTACAATTTGAAGTAAGTGGAAGTGCAGCTGCAGTTCATACTGAAGGAAATGGAGCAGTTACTGAAGAAGAATTAATCTTAGGAGTAGTAACTCTATTACCAGAATCAATTAAGAAATGGTTATCGATTTCAGACGAGGCCCTAGACCTACGTGGAAGTGATTTCTTAAATTATATCTATGATGAAATTACTTATAGAATTGCTAAGAAATGTGCTGATGTATTAGTAGCTAAAATTGCTGCATTACCTCAAACATTAACTGCTAATGCTAGTGGAGTATATGATAGTGTATCTGCTAACAAGATTACAGAAGCTCCAGCTATTGGAACAATTGCAAATGCAATTTCTAACCTAAGTGATGAAACAAGTGATATTACAGTTGTAATGAATAAATTAACTTATGGAGCATTCAAACAAGCTCAATATGCTGCTCATTATGCTGCTGATATATTTGAAGGAGCTACAGTAATATTCAATAATACATTACCAGCTTACTCTACAGCATCATCTGGAGATGTTTATGCTATCGTTGGAGATTTTAATCATGGAGCAATAGCTAACTTCCCTAATGGACAAGATATTGAATTAAAATTTGATGATAAGACATTAATGACAAGTGATTTAGTAAGAATATTAGGAAGAAAATTTGTTGCTACTGAGCCAGTTGCAGATAAATCATTCTGTTTAATTGCTAAAGATGGAGAATAATTAGAAAGAAGGTATAACTATGCTAGGAGAAATTAAAATGATACAAGGCATTAATCATAATGACTTTGATACTATGATTAATACTTGGATAGAAGCTGCAAAATTAGATTTGAAGAGTATTGGCATAGTTGAAAGTTTAGTTAATAATCCCAATAGTTTAGTTCAAACAGCAATAATAACATATGTATTAAGTTTTTTAGATGTAGTAAATGCTGAATTGTATAGTTCAAGTTATGCATTACAAAAAGATGTGTTAAGACATACAACTGAATATATTGAGGATGTCTAATGGAATATAGTGAGATTATATATTTAAAAAGTAGTACTAAAACAGAGGATTTGATAGGAAATGTTATCAATTCCTCTGTAACAAGTACTAAATGCTATGCTAAAAAACAAAGTATTAGAACTAATGAATTTTATAGTGCTGTAGAAGTTGGATTAACTCCAAGTGTAGAATTTGTAATAAAAAGACTAAACTACAATGGAGAAGAAGAAGTAGAGTGGAATAATCAAATGTATCAAGTTATAAGGACAGTAGATCCTAAAAATAAATTTGATATTGTATTAATATGTGCTAGAAAAATAGGTGTTAATTAATGGCTTATAAGTCTATATTAGATGTCAATAAGATATTAGATAGTTATGCTAAAGACATTGCTAAAGATGTAACTACTGATGCTGAAATGATAGCAAAAAAAGGAGTAGAAGAAATAAAAGCTGCTTCTCCTAAGAGAACTGGTAAATATAGAAGAGGATGGAGAGTAAAGACAAATAAATTAACTGGACATAGTACAATTTACAATGCAACATCATATCAACTTACACATTTACTTGAATATCCCCATGCTACTCGAAATGGAGGTATAACAACTCCAAAATCTGCTGGACATATAGCAAAAGTAGAACAAGCTATTAATAAAGAATTTGAAAGTGATGTAATAAGAATAGTACAAACTGGAGGTTAATATGAAACATAAAGATGTATATGATTTATTGAAAACTTTGAATATTCCAGTAGCATATAGCCACTTTGAAAGTAACAAACAAATTAATCCACCATTTATTGTATATAGAGAAACAAGTCCAGATACTTTTAAAGCAGATGATTTAACTTACTATAGACCATACAACTTTGAAATAGAACTTGTTACAGAAATAAAAGATGTTGATTTAGAAGAAACTATTGAAGAATTATTAACTACAAATAATATTCCATATGATATTAGTGGAGAAGTATGGGATGAAGATGAAAGAATATTCCACAACTTTTATGAAATCTAAGTACTGAATAAGTACTTTTTTATTTGAAATATTAAGGAGGTAAATATATGGCAAATAAAGTTAAATTTGGATTATCAAATGTACATGTATCTAAAATAACTTATGCAAATGATGGAACTATTACATATGGAACTCCATTTGCTATAAAAGGAGCAGTAAACTTAACATTAGATCCAGAAGGAGAAGCTGCTGATTTCTTTGCTGATAATACTAAGTATTTTACAGCAAGTGCTAATCAAGGTTATTCTGGAAGTTTAGAACTAGCTCTAATCAATGATGATTTTAGAACTAACATCTTAGGAGAAACTGCTGATACTAATGGAGCATTAGTAGAAAATAAAGATGATACAATTAGTGATTTTGCATTAGGATTCCAAATTGATGGAGATCAAGCAAATAGAAGATTCTGGCTATATAGTGTAAGTGCTGCTAGACCATCAACTAGTTCACAAACAATTGAAAACTCAAAAGAGCCAGTAACTGATACATTAAATATTACTGCTACTGCAAGATTAACAGATGGAGCAGTAAAAGTATTCATGGAAAAAACTCAAGCTAATAGTACTGCATATGAAGGATTCTTTACAGCAGTATATGAGGCTCAATAATCTACTCTTATGAGTAGCACAAAGACTACTCTTAATTGAGTAGTTTTTTTGGTATTTATAAGAAAGGAGAATAATATGGCTAAAAATATAAAAGGTATAACTATTGAGATAGGTGGAGATACAACCAAGTTAGAATCAGCATTAAAAGATGTCAACAAAACTGTCTATTCTACTAATAGTGAATTAAGAAATCTTAATCAAGCATTAAAGCTAGATCCAAAGAATACTGAGTTATTAGCTCAAAAACAAGATGTATTAAAAAAGAATATAGCAGCAACTACTGAAAGATTAAATACACTTAAAGAAGCCCAAAGACAAATGGGAGATTATAATTCTCTAACAGAAGAACAAAAAGAACAATATAGAGCATTAAGTGTAGAAATAGCCAAAGGAGAAGCTGCATTAAAACAACTTAATGAAGAAGGCTCAAGACAACCTAAAGATAATACTAAAGACTGGAAAGAAAAGTTAAAAGACTTAGGAGAAACAGCTAAAAAAGTAGCTGCTGAGTTAGGTAAAGTAACATTAGCAGTTGGAGGAGCTTTAACAGGATTAGTAACAGCTGGAGTTAAGTCTTATGCAGATTTAGAACAAAATCTAGGTGGAGTTGAAACTCTATTTGGAAAAAGTGCTGATAAAGTAGTTGAGAATGCAAAAAAAGCTTATAAAACTGCTGGAGTAAGTGCTAATGAATATATGGCTGGAGTAACTTCATTTAGTGCATCATTATTACAGTCATTAGGTGGAGATACAGCAAAAGCAGCTGATGTAGCTGATATGGCATTTAGAGATATGAGTGATAATGCTAATAAGTTTGGTACTGATATGTCTAGTATTCAAAATGCTTATCAAGGATTTGCAAAACAAAACTACACAATGCTAGATAACTTGAAATTAGGTTATGGTGGTACTAAAACTGAAATGGAAAGATTATTAAAAGATGCTGAGAAGTTTAGTGGAGTTAAGTATGACATTAATAATCTTAATGATGTATATGAAGCAATACATGTAATTCAAGAAGAGATGGGAGTTACTGGTACTACAGCTCAAGAAGCAGAGAAAACAATAAGTGGCTCAGTAGCATCTATGAAAGCAGCATTTGATAACTTTCTTAATGGAAGTGGAAGTCCAGAAGCATTAGCAGAATCATTAACAAATGTATTTTCTAATATAGGAGGTGCAATATTACAGTTAGCTCCAAGTATATTATCTGGAGTAGTTACTTTAATTCAAACTCTAGTACCTCAAATATCACAATTATTGCTAACAATGATTCCACAATTATTAACTGCTATAACTAATATGATTAACACTTTATTAAGTATGGTAACATCTAATCTTAGTGGTATATCAAAAGCATTATCAACAATTATTAATTCTGTAGTAACATTTATAACAAGTAATTTACCTACTATTATTCAATTAGGATTACAATTAATAGTTGCATTGGCTCAAGGAATTGCTCAGTCATTACCACAATTAATACCATCAATTGTAGAATGTATAACAACTATAGTTGATGTTATTCTAGATAATTTACCACAGATAATTATGGTAGCTTTAGATTTGATAGTTGCATTAGCATTAGGAATTGTAAAAGCATTACCAAAATTAGCAGATAAAATACCTCAAATTATAACTAAGATAGTTGAAGTATTAACTAAGCCAGAAATGATAGTAAAATTAGTAGGAGCAGCATTAAAAATAATGGTAGCATTAGCAGAAGGATTAATAAAAGCAATGCCACAAATAATAAGTGCAGTTCCAAAGATAATTACTGCTATAGTAAAAGGATTCTCAAATAACATAAAGAATACTAACTGGGCTGAATTAGGAAAGAATATTATTAAAGGTATATGTGATGGATTTGGAAAAATAGGAAGTTATATTAGTAGAAAAGTTAATGAAGTAAAAGACCAAGTAGTAAGTAAGTTCAAATCTATATTTGGTATTCATTCTCCATCTACATTAATGAGAGATACAATTGGATTAAATATAACAGCTGGTATTGGAGAAGGTATTGAAGAAGGAATACCTAAAGCATTAAAGGATGTTGACTTTGCAATGAAACAATTAAATGCTGGAATAGAAGCAAGTGTAAATCCTACAATTAATCCAAGTGTTACATATGAAACAAGTTACAATATGATGGCTAAAGCAATGAAAGAAGCTCTAAGTGATATGGATGTTGTAATGGATGATAATAAGATGGGAAGATTTGTAGTTAAGACAGTAACAGATACAATTTATTCTTAGGAGGTGTAATATGAGATATTATGTAAGTATAAATGGAGTAAGTTCATTAACAAAAAATGGATTAGCAATAAAAGAATTACCTCCAATAAGTAAGCCTTCTATTAGAACTAATACAGAAACAATAGATGGTAGAGATGGAGATATAGTTACTAGATTAGGTTATAGTGCATATGATAAGACTATAGAAATAGGATTATTTGGAAATTATGATACAGATGATATAATTGCATATTTTAATCAAAGTGGAGAAATAGTATTCTCTAATGAAGATGATAAATACTATAGATTTGAAATACTTAATCAAATAGACTTTGATAAGTTAGTAAAGTTTAGAACAGCAAATGTAGTATTCCATTGTCAACCTTTTAAATATGAAGTTGGAGAAACTCCAGTTACATTATCATCTGGAAATAATACAGTTACAAATAAAGGAAATATCTATGCAAAACCTATACTAAATATTGAAGGAACAGGAACAATAAGTGTAAGTCTAAATGGTAATCAAGTATTTAGTATAGATATGAGTAATACAAGTGAAATAACAATAGATATAGAAAAGTTAGAAGCATATGATCCAAATGATAATACACTATTAAATAGAATAGTTACTGGAGATTATGATGATTTTAAATTAAATAGTGGAAGTAATACTATTAACCTAAGTGGAACTATAACAAGTGCAAATATAAGTATGTATAGTAGGTGGTTATAATGCTTAAAGTATTTCAACCTACAGACACAATTTATTCAAGCAATGGAGATATTGTATTAAAAGTATTTAAAGCAATAGTACATAAAGAAGATAATGGAGCTTTTTATCTAGAGATAGAAGCTCCTTTAGATTATGTTGATTATTTAGTATCTGGAAATATAATCAATGCTAATACTCCTCAAGGAGAGCAGTCATTTAGAATAACTAATGTAGAAAAGACAAGAAGCAAGATAAAGTTCCAAGCAAATCATTTATTCTATGATAGTATGAATTATCTAATAGAAGATAGCTATGTAGTAGATAAAAATTGTAATGATGCATTAGACCATTTGAATAATGCTACAAGTGATGCAAGTCCATTCACAACAATTAGTGATATACAAAATATAGCAAGTTATAGATGTGTAAGAAAGAGCTTATATGAGGCTATTCAAGTAGTATTAGAAAGATGGGGAGGACATCTAGTAAGAAACAACTGGAGTATAGGAATATATGACACAATAGGACAAGACAATGGAGTAACAGTTAGATATGCTAAGAACTTAAAAGAAATAACAGCAACATACAACTGGGATGAAGTAGTAACAAAACTAATGCCAGTTGGAAAAGATGGAATATTATTAAATGCATTAGATCCAAATGCAAGTGTATATTTGGAATCTGGAGTACAATATGATATTCCATTTACAAAGACAGTATCATTCGAGCAAGATATAAATGAAGATGATTACAGAGATGAAGATACTGGAGAAATAGATGAAGTAGCATATAAAACAGCCTTAATAGATGATTTAACAGATAAAGGTTATAGTTACTTAGCAGAGCATTCAACTCCAGCAGTAAATTATTCATTAAATGCTAATTTAGAAAAGATAAGTGATATAGGAGATACAGTAGAGGTTATAGATGAAAGACTAGGAATTAACCTATTTACTAATGTAATATCATATGATTATGACTGCATTTTAGAACAATATACTCAAATAGAATTTGGTAATTTCATTCCAAAACTTGCTGATTTAATGAGTACAATAAGTGATACTACAGAAACATTAATACAAGAAAGTACAAGTACAATACAAGTAACATTAAATAGAGAATTAGAACAAGCTACATCTCAAATATGGGGAGCATTAAGTGATTCATATGTAATATATGATGGAGATAAAATCCTAATAGTAGATACATTACCTAAAGAGAATGCTACTAATGTAATAATGATAAATAATGGTGGTATAGGATTTAGTAATACTGGAATTAACGGAGTATTCAATAGTGCATGGACAATAGACAATGTACTAAATATGGAACAAATAAATGTAATTAACTTAACAGCAGATTTGATAAAAGGTGGAACATTAAAACTAGGATCTAACTTAAATCAAAATGGAAATATAGAAGTCTATGATACAGCAAATAACCTAATAGCAGAATTAAACAACAATGGATTAAAAATGTATGGAGTAGATGGAAGTTATGTACTAATGAATAATCAAGTAGGATTTGCTGGATATAATAGAAATGGTAATAAAATATACTGGGTATCACAAGATGAATTTCATATGAAAAAATCAGTAATAGAAGAAGAGATAACATTATGTAATAAAATGAGATTTATACCAATAGAAATATATGACAATGGAACACTAGTTAATGATGGTATTGGATTAGTATCAGTTGCTGGAGGTGGTAATTAATGGCTACATTGACAACATCATGGCAAAGTTTTGCAAGTGCAAGTTTTAGTACTGGATCATCAACAGTAGTATTTTATTTAGAAGCAAGATATACATCTCAAAGTGTTAGTAATAATACAACTAATGTACAAACAAGATTAAGAAGTGATTTGACAAGTGGATATATATCAGGAGCAGGTTATAACTTTACTTGTACATATGCTAGTACAGTTAGTGGAAGTGGTGTTTGGAACTTTGGAGATGAAGTAATAACATCTGGAAGTAGTACAGTTAAACATAATAATGATGGTACTAAAACATTATCATTAAGTGCAACAGCATATAATAAATATTGGAACTTTACTAAAAACCTAAGTGCAAGTGTAAGTATTCCTAAAATAAATAGAATAGCAACAGCAACAAATGGAACTGATTTTAATGATGAAACAAATCCAACATTAACATTTACAAATCCAGCTGGATATCAAGTATTACCTTATCTTAATTTCTACTATAATGGACAAATATTAGTGCATTTAGAAAGACCAAAAGGAAATTATACAAGTCCATATGCATGGGTATTAACAGAGCAAGAAAGACAAGATATAAGAGATACAATAACTATGACATCAACAATAAATATTGTTGAAGGATTAGAAACATATATTGGAAATACAAAAATAGGAGCTTCATCATTAACAAGAAGATTTACATTTATAAATGCTAATCCTACATTTAATGCTAGTTATCAAGATACTAATTCAACAACAACTGCAATAACTGGAGATAATCAATTAATCGTTCAAAATCATAGTACATTGCAAATAAATGGAACTAATCTAAGTGCTAAAAAGAGTGCAACATTATCAAGTATAGTAGCTAGTATAAATGGTGTAAATTATAATGGAACAATATCTGGAACTACTGCAACTTTTAATATTGGAGCATTAAATATATCAAACAATATAAATGCAACAATAACATTAACTGATTCAAGAGGCTTAACAGCAGTAAACACATTACCAATAACAATACTAGAATATAGTCAACCTAGTGCAATAATATCATTAGCAAGAGAAAATAACTTCTATTCAACTACTAACATAAAAGTAGAAGCTAATTATTCAAGTCTAGATAGTCATAATGTAATAACAATAAAGACAAGATATAAAAAGACAACTGATGCTAATTATGGAGCATATGTAACATTAACAGATGGAGTTACAAGCCAATTAACATTAGATAACAATTATCAATGGGATGTACAAGTATTATTACAAGATAGCATATCAAGTACAACATATAACTTAACATTAGATAGAGGTATTCCAATTGTATTCTTTGATAGATTAAAAAGGTCAACTGGAATAAATTGTATTCCAAGCAATAATGAAAGTTTAGAGGTATTAGGTGGAGATATATTAGACATAATAGGAGATAAAACAGATACATGGGCATCTGGAACAAGTTATGCAAAAGATGATTTTGTAACATATGAAAGATATATCTATAGAAATAAAACAGGAACAAATAATACTGCTCCAGATACTGATACAACTAACTGGGAAAAAGTATCTATTTTAGAGTTAATGAAAGATATTGAATCAAGTGGTGGTTGGGTTAATTTAACTTTAACAAGTGCCTTTAAAAATTATAACAACGATAATAATAATAGACCACGTTATAGAAAAATAGGAAAAACGGTAGAAATAAGAGGAATAATTGCACCAACTAACCAAATATCAGCCAATTCTTCAACAACAATCGCCACAATTCCACAAGGTTATAGACCTAGCACTTGTCCTGCTAACACAGTATGTCAAGGTTCTGGTGTAAATAGATGGTGTTTAAGAGTTGAATTAAACGGAAATATTGTTTGTGAAAGATATGGGTCAAGTTCAAATATAGCCATACCTACTACAGCATGGTTACCTTTTTACATTACGTATTTCATAGATTAGGAGGTATATATGATTAATTTTATATAAATTGTTATGGATATAAAAACAACTCAATAGCAGGTGCAACATCTACATTTATGCAAACATTTATAACAGTTGAAGTAGTAGAATAGGAGGGAATTATGAGTGGAATTATCACAGCTTTAATATCTGGATTAAGTGTAGCAGTACCATCAATAATGGCTACTATCTTAACAAGTAAAGCTAACAATGAATTATTTGAGTATAAGATTAATGATTTAAAAGAAGATGTAAAAGTATTAAATGAGAAAGTACAAGTACATAATAACTTTGGAATAAAATTAGCAAAATTAGAAGAAAACATAACAAATATTCAAAGTGAAGTAAATGAATTAAAAAGGAAGTAGGAGGTATAATATGCAAAAGATAGAAGGAACTACTATTAAAGTAAATAGAGGAGATGTATTAAGTTTTTCTTTATCATTAGAAAATGAAGATGAAACTCCATATACATTCCAAGAAGGAGATAAAATAATATTCTCTATTTACAATAAAAAAGCATTAAATGAAAAAGCAGTATTAATAAAAGAAGTAGAAGCAACTTCTGGAGAAACTAGTATAAGTATCAATTGTACTAAAGAAGATATGACAATTGGAGAACTAATTAATAAAGAAGTAGAGTATTGGTATGAAATAGAACTAAATGGAGAACATACAATTATAGGTTATGATGATACTGGTGCAAAGATATTAATGCTATATCCAGAAGGAAGCAAGATACAATGAGAGGTATAATGGAAAACAATGACACTATAAAAGGTGTCATTTATACTTCTGGAGAATTAAAAGGTAGAATAAACAATAATAATTCTATGACAGCAATTATAGATACTGAATCTATATCAAGACCAAATTATGATGGAGATTATACAATAATACCTAGTATAAATGAGCAAACATTAGAAACTAAAAACAAAGTAATGACAGATAACTTGAATATAAAACAAATCCCATACTTTCAAACATCTAATCAGTATGGAGATACTATTTACATAGGGAAGGAGATAGACTATGGCAATTAACAAAGTAATTTATGGTGGAGATACACTAATTGATCTAACTGGAGATACTATAACTGCTGCTGATATTATTAATGGAAAAACTACACATGATAAGAGTGGAGCAGTAATAACAGGAACATGTACATATGATAGTGATACATCAAGAGATACAGCAAATGTAGCTGAGATACTAGCAACAAAGACAGCTCATGCAAGAGGAAGTTTACTAACTGGAACAATGACTAATAATGGAAGTGTAACTGGAACAATATCAAGTAAAGCAGAACAATATACAATACCAAATGGATATCATGATGGAAGTGGAAAAGTATCAATTGATTCTACAGAACAAGCAAAGATAATAGCTGGAAATATTAAAAGTGGAGTAGTTATTCTAGGAGTAACTGGAACATATACTGGTAGAAGTATATCAGCTCAAACAAAGACAGCAACTCCTACTACATCTCAACAAACAATATTACCAGATACAAATTATGATTATTTATCTCAAGTAACTATAAATGCTATACCATATGAAGAACAAAGTAATAGTGCTGGAGGTAAAACTGCAATAATTGGCTAGGAGGTAGATTATGGCAATAAATAAAGTTGAGTTTGGTGGTAATACACTAATAGACATAACAGATACAACAGCTATAGAAAGTGATGTTGCAAGTGGCAAAACATTTTATTTAAAAGATGGAACAAAAGCAACTGGAACAGCAAGTGGTGGAAGCAGTAGCTGGACAAAATTAGGAGAAACAGACATAACAACTAGTACTACATCAACATCTAATACTAATATAGGAAGTATTGAATGTGGTAGTGCAGCAGCAACTAAAGATAAGATTATATATGTAAGAGTTAGAGATAAGGCTGGAAAAAGAGCTGGGTACTTTTTAGGAAGTGATTGTTTTTTTATAAATTATCAAAAAGCTAATAATTCTTCTTCTGCTTTATCATATGCTGGAAGATATATATTTAGAGTAAATGCAAACAATTCTCAATATGCTGCTTATGTTGGAAATAATGCTACTGGATATGGAGTTTTTGCTTACTCGATTTCTGGTGCTGGGAAAGTTAATATTTATCAAAGATATAATGCAAACTATTCATTAACAATAGATGGAACATATCATATAGAAGTATATTCATTAGATTATCCAGATGGAAAAAGTATATTTGATATATAGGAGGTTAATATATGAAAGAAAAACTTGCTAAACTAATTGATTTAAAATCAATAGTAACTTTATGCTTAACTGGATTATTGATATATGGATCAATAACAAATAAATTTGATGCAAATGATGTGATGACTATTATTGTAATGGTATTCACATTTTACTTTGCAAAAAAAGATAAGGAAGTGGAATAATGACTTATAAAGAGTTTGTAAAAAAGTATAATGGTAAATATACAGATTATGATGGATATTATGGATTTCAATGCTGGGATTTAGCTCAAAGATATTTCACAGAAGTATTAAAATTACCAGCAAGTGTATTAAGTGGATGTGGATTAGTAAGTAATATGCTAAAAGGAGAGAAGTATAAACTAATGTTAAAATACTTTGATGTTGTAAATACTCCAAAACAAGGAGATGTAGCAATATGGGAGTATGGACATATAGCAATATTTGACCATGCTAAAAATTATTTCTTTAGTCAAAATCCTAATCCATGTAGAGTAATACAAATCAATAGAGGAGGAGTACATTATTTTAGACTAAAACAAAAAGCAACTCCAAAACCTAGTGTAAAATACTATGCTAAATATACTGGTAAATCTGGATCTTTAGTAGATGCTTTAAGAGCTATAGGAGCAGATAGTTCATTTAGTAATAGAAGAGCAATAGCTAAAGCAAATGGAATAACTGCATATGTAGGAAGTCCATCTCAAAATATAAAAATGCTTAACTTATTAAAACAAGGAAAACTTATAAAAAGACCATAAAAAAACTAGGAGAAATCCTAGTCTTTTTTATTTGCTTATAATTTCAATAGTATCTAATAAAACATCTTTATAATCATGTAAGTCATTTATATTTGACTTCCAAAAAACTCTATTCTTATTTTTTTCTACATCAAACAATGGATCATCTATGTGTTTTTTTCTAATCTCAGTTGGCATTAATGTTTTAATCCATTTTGCTTTATCAGTATATTTGATTCTAAATAAGTCAAATTCTTTATATTTAATAGTAGAGTAGTCATCACATGGCTTAACATACTTGAATAATGATTTATCAATTCCTAAATCATCAATAATAGTATTAGCAGCTTCTTCTTCTGCATCAACATGTTCATACTCTTGTCTTACTCCTTGAATACTTATTGGTATATCCATAAATGCCTCCTTTAATACATTATAACATATTATTATAGATAGTTAATGTAAAAGATATTTCTAAAATAATCTATATCACACTTATAGACATCAAGAAATGCCATTTCTAGCTCTTTTTTGAGTTGCAAGTCTAATTCTCCATGTTTATGTAGAATTGCATGACAATGGGAGCATAAAGGTATAACACAGCCATATTTCATTGAGTTGATTCTATTATTACCTCCAAAGACTTCATGAAGATGATGCTTAGGGGAGTGGCAAATATAACATTCCTCCAGATTATCAGTAACAATAGAATATCTATTTTTTTCTAATTTATTTAGCTTATAAGATTTGTTTATCATATAACCTCCTAAGATTTTTAATGACAATTTTACAAAAGTATGATAAAATACTTCCCTATCAAAAGGGGAGGTGGAGTACACCGTCGCGAACGGCCTTGTTGTAGTCGGTCTCGCGGGTCGGGATCATATAACGCCACTCGTTCTTCTCCTCGGGCTTGATGGTTACAGCCAGCGTGGCC
>JAFPMR010000234.1 GCA_017411235.1 Bacilli bacterium
CATCCATCATTCTTAGCTTTGCATTACCAAGAGTAATATGTGAAGATCTTCCTTCAGTTACATTAAATGTTGTATTCTTTCCTGTCGTTGATTTTGTTGAACGAGTTAGCATTGTAGTTACCCTACCAGTTTCTGTTCTGTATTCTACAACTTCTGCTACGTTGTCAAATTGTAGATTCTTTGTATCAGTTTCTGTATCTATTACTTTAATTGTATTGATGTATACATATGCTGAAGATGCAGGTTTATTTGTATTTCCGCCTTCTGGTACTAGGAATCTTGTAATTGAAACATTCTTTGTAGTTTCATCCACAGCTCCTTTACCACTATCATCAACTACTAGTGCCAACCTTGAGTTATTCGTCTTTGCTCCTGTTTGTTCATCAGTAACCTCATTATTATCAGCATCATATTTTCTTCCTTTATTGTCTACCAATGAAATCATATTCAATAGTAAACTTCCCCAAGAACCCATACCTGATGTACTACCATCTTTTGCTGTAAAGGTTTCTTCATCTATATAACCTCTTGCTGCAAGTTCTTGAGATACTGTCTTTCTCCAATAATTGTTCTCACTATTATTATCATTTTGTTCGAATGTCATATCATTATCAACATAATCTAGTATACCAGCAATCTTCATCATTGATACTTTATCGTCTTGAGCATTGTAGTTAACTCTTGTACCATTAGCTTTTGCTGTATTTCTACCACTAATTGTACCTGTATAGTATGTATTTCCTAAGTATACACCATAGTAATTATCACTTGTTCTAACTAATTCAGAACCATCTTCTGCTCTTGCCAATCTTACCTTATTAGAAACACCATTTGGTATTGCTACGTTAAATTGACTATTTAGTTTATTTCTAGCTGTAATTATTGCTCTATAGTGTCTTGGGTCACTTTCTGGAGTTCCATCAGGCATATATCCTGTTGGTTCCATATCTACTAAAGAATCGTACTCTGTTGCTAATGCTCCCGTTCTAACGCTTTCTTCATATAGTATTCTTCTTAGTGTTTCACTTATTCTGTCAACCTCACTAATGTTATTTACGTTTATGATATATGATATCTTAACAGTAGTTCCCTTCATTACATCTGCGTCTATATTTAAGTATATAAATCCTTTTGTACTTGCTTGAATGTTATTTCTTAGTATTTGTGCATTTGCTACACCAACAGATGTTGATCTGTTCAACACTGAACTACCTATTCTAGTATTTGGAATTGCTTTTGCTTTGTCATCAGTATCATGTATATCAAATTTCAAATCATACAATACATTTTCTGGACCAGTCATTACTTTTACTTCTGTGATGTGCTTTTCAACGTCGATATCAGCTTCTGGTCTATATTCAATACCAAAGTCTATACCTGATAACATGTATCTATTTTCTGATGTTGTGATACCAGTATGTTCATTAAATGTATACTCAATTGACTGTAAATACTTATCATCCTCAGGTCTTACTGGGAACATAGGTGTATCAGCGTACATTGATGCATTTTCTAATAATCTCTTCTTATATAGTGTCTTTCTTGTATCGTTCATATCTCCGTTTGTTTGAAGTTTTGATATTTGTAATGCATTTGACTTATCGTTAGTTACGTACTCTGAATATCCGTTTACTTCCAATCTTCTAATAGCATCGTCCCTAGCATCAGACTGTATTGACTTAGTTGCTGGTTCTGGAGTTCCTAATGCTCTAAATTTACCTGTCAATTTCTCTAGAACTATATCACCATCTGTTGACTCTACATTATTAGTATTAGTGATTTCAACGCTATCAAGATCTTCATTGTAAACTGTTGATTTATAATCTTGTCCATTATATACAATCATTGCATCTCTATTAGCATTATTAGTTGTCTCACCACCATACTCATATCTTACAATATATTGTCCTGGTATAAATCCACTTAACATGAACTTACCATCTTGTCCACTGGCTGTAACAACTTCTGATAGAGATGAATAATTTACTGTTTCTTCATAGATTCTATCTGCTTTTCCATCCGAATCAGTATCTACTGTGACTAACTGTACTAATTTAACCTTCATACCGCCTACTGGATTATCCTTATTCTCTCTATTTTGATTAAACTTAGTAGCAAAGTTTGAACTATATCCAGCTTTTTCGTCAAATAATGGATTTACTCTTGCACTTGAATTCTTGCTAATACTTTCATTATAAGTTCCATCACCAACATATTGGACTTCTTCTCCAGCACCTACTGATTGACTTCTTGCATCGTCCCAGATAAATCCTGATATTGCTCTTTCAGATACCTTATTATTCGTTGTGTCTTCATCTATATCAAATATCAAGCCAGCTCTATATGTGTCGTTTTCATATTCTTTGTAATTGTTTAAAGTATCAAATGTATTAGTTGTCTCGTTATATCCAACATTTCCTGGGTTAGAGTTAATATCTATATATCCTGCTGGATCCGTCTTATCATCATCTTGATATGTTGAATATGAGTTGATTTCTGCTACTGCTGAAAGTGCATTGCCCTTATTTATCTTTAAGTTACGAGACTCATCCGTATTTCTATCAACAGTATATTTAACATAGATATCAAACTTATCATTCCAATCTAATATAACATCATTCAATCCAGAGATATACATCTTATTGTATCCATTGAATGTTTTATTCTGATTTGCCATGCTATAATCTGTTGCCTCAACTCCATTGTATGTAATCTTATGATTACTTTCATTGCTTAAATAATTTGTTGTCAAATCATGCTTAATTCCATCTTTGTCAACATACCATGCTTCAGTAACATAAACATCTCTTGTTTTTAGTAATTGATCTGCAATAGTGGTTGACCTCTCATAATACTTTTGTTTCTTTGTATTATTAGCTTTATTGTAATTTACAAACTCAGCTGGATAGAAATCTGCTATTTCATTTACAACTGCATATAGATGTTGCTTATCATCATTAATGTTTTCTTTATCATTTGTTACTGTAATCTTGTATGTTACCTCTACATCAAGTTCAGTTCCTGACATATAATTTCTAACATCTAAGTTCTCATATTTACTATTCCTGTATTCATAGTCTGATGAATATAGCTTAAATTGATAATTATTTGTAGTAAATACGCCATCTTGTTCTTTTCCACCAGTTGCATACATTCCAACGTAATCAGCTGCTTTAACAGGTCCATTGTTTCCTTGGTTATAATTATATGTTGCTTCATATCCGCCAACCAATGTTTTAACTTGATATAAATCTTTTTCTAGTTTTAAGTCAAATTCTTGAACTTTCAAACCTAGATTTATTTCTTTTAGATATTCTGTATCTCCCTCATAGCAGTATCTATTGTTTACATCATTTTTCCTATTTAACCATAAGTACTTAATATTTCCACTATTATCATTTCTATTTCCGGCAATTATATCCGAAAGATCTGTTACATTGTCATCTGGTTTAGTTACAAAGCTATATGCTTGCATTCTTAATGCGTCATTCTTATCTTCTGATAAATCATTTATTATTGTACTTACATGTCCTTCTTTATCGTAGAATAGTCTTTCTGATTTATTTCCTGTACTATTACTACTTACAGCATTGTTATAGTTTATAGTCTCTAGTCTGTTTTCGAAATTTTCTCTCATTTGACTATACTCTACAGCATTTGAATCATTATGATATGCCTCTTTCATAGTAAAGTCAGTTTGATTAATATTACTATCTCCCGCATAATTATTTGTTGCTTTAAATCTTGCACCATTGTACTCATACTCAACTATATAGTTGATATAAGAACTCTCAAGTGTTTTTTCTGCATCGGTCTTATAAATTGCATACTTATCTACATATGGTGTTGGTGAGTCTTTTGTTGGTAAGTAATAGTTACCTGTTGTTTGATTTCTATTTGTAGCCTTTACCACTCTACCTTCAGGTAGAACCATTGCTTCAGTGCTTTCACTACCATCTGTTAGACTATAACCATTTCCTGCAGGGAATGTGTATTTACCATTTGCATTTGTTACTGTTTCAATGTATTTTTCATTAGTTTTATCAATCAATCTTACAGTAACACCTTGTATCTTAGGTTCTCCTGTTTCCATGATACCATTTTTATTTACGTCGTTCCAAACAACACCAGTAACTGGTACATCATTTAGCCTTACATAATCTTTATTGTCATTTCTGTCCAATGCTAGTATATCACTATTTTCCATTATAATTTCTATATTGTGTTTATTAACTAGACCAATTACATTTACTTCGTTCTCTAAGTTCCACAAATGCATATTCGAATCATCTACTCTAAAGTCA
>JAFPMR010000235.1 GCA_017411235.1 Bacilli bacterium
CCTCATATATATCCCTTCTTTATCACCTATTATACCATGTATACCATAAAAAAAGAGATTAATTATCTCTTTTCTTTAGCATCAATTGTACCTTTAAATACAAAGTATTTATCATATAAATATTCTAATACGAAATTAAACAACATATTAATACCTGTAACTAAGTATTCATTCCATCCATGATTAACTAATTTATCTCCCAATATTGTTGATACAGGAGTAAATATAGCATAGAAGATTGCTACTTTAAACATTGCTAGTGGAACATTAGCAGTCGACTTAAAAGTAAACTCTCTATTTAAAGTAAAATTCCATACTACAGATGCTACTAGAGCAGTTAAATAACAAACCCAATAAGGTAACTTAGTAAAAGTGTTTAAAATCGTAAATAAACCAATCTCAATAACACCAGCAGATATAGAAAACAAAGTAAACTTTATTTTTCTTATCCATTCTTTTTTACTATTCATCATTTCACCTACTTCAATAATTTCTTAATAAAACAATTAGTTTGCTTATACCATTTAAATATCTTCTTCTTTTTCTCTTTATAAGCCGCTAACTCTTCTTCTGTATAATCCTTATTATTAGCAATAAATCTCTTAATGCATCTATCATAACAAGTAGAAATATTAGTTCTAATAATAACCACTTGACCCTTTAAAACACTCATATCTTTAACACAGTGGAATTGAGCACAATCTATAATAACTATTTTATTTAATAAATGACAATAATCTAATATATCATTATAAATTAAATCAAAATTTTCTCCCAAATCAGGTAATACATCATATTTTTCTCTAAACATTTCACCTAATTCTCTATTAATACCAGCAGCTTTTTCAAATCTTTTATCACTAAATATATCATCAGTATCCACAATTAAATAAACCTTATTATCATAATGTTCTCTAATATATGTAGTTTTACCAGATCCACTTTGACCAGAAATATTAATAACAGGATCATCAGTTAATTTAACTTCTAAAGGATCTCTTGATATAGCAACGTTAATCAAGTCCTTTTCCATGATTTCCTTTAACATATTTTCTACTTCTATATATGAATCATTTTTATCTTCTTCTTTTAAATCAAAGAAAGTAGAAAAAGTCTTATAAACTTCTTTAACATTAAGATCATTTACTTTATCAACAATTATTCTTCTACATACTTCTAAATAACCATCAAGAGCCAAAAAAGTTAAACATTGAAAATATGAATTTAAAGGTAAATCAGATTTCAAATATAAATCCATTATCATATTCTCATCTAACTTCCTTGGATTAGATAGAATAATTTTATTAGTTCTAAATACTCCATGTGGAGCATTAATACTTTCAATTTCTAATACATCAGCATCTATTGGTATTTCCACATCATAAATAGTATTCCCACGCAATAACCAACGGAAAATCTTGTCTTCTGAAGAAAAACTAAATCCCCCCATTGCTTTAGCTTCATCAGCTTTAGGATTCCAATTCATAGCTTCATTAACTTCATTAATCTTATACTTAAATCCTCCAGCATTAGACATCTCTCCATCTAAAACTTTCACAAATTTCTTCATAATATCACTACCTTATAAAATCTTCTATTGTCTTTTTAATTAACTCCAAATCTTCACCAGTTGCTCTTAAAACATTCCAACCTCTATTCTTAGCTCCCATTACATTATCTTCTCTATCATCAATAAATAAAATGTTACTAGGTTCTATTCCTGATAACTCTTCTACCTTAGCATATATATCATCGTTAGGTTTAACTAAACCTAATTCAAAAGATAAAAAAACCTTATCAAAATAATTAAAATCAACTTGCTTATTTAATCGCTCTTTATCAAGCATTACTAAATTAGAAAGAATTCCTAAAAGACATCTTCCCTTCAATAAATGAATATAATCTACTACATCTTTATAATAATAAATCTTATTATATTCTTCATGATAAACCTTTAAGAATTTATCTTTATCATTATCAAAGCCGTTTTCTTTAGCTATATAGTTAAGCCACTTATTAAATTCAATTTCATTTCCAACAGAACAAATATTTACCTTTTTATTATTATCATTTATATAACTACCCCATTCGTTGATTTCTTTAGTATTATCATTTGTTAATCGACGAATTATATTTCTAGTTAAAGCATACCAACCATACTCAGGGTCATTATGATTTTCAATTACTCCACCCCAGTCGAAGATAACCATCTTGTTCATATTATCACCATACTTATTTTACCATATATTTAACATATATATGTCTATAAATAAAGGAAAACCTTTGTTTATACAAAAAATAAATTATATAATATTAATATAATAAGGAGATGGTTTAATGGATTATGAATTAAAAAGTAGTAATGCTCCATTTGTAGTCTTTATTATCTTTATCTTAATCATGGTTGGAACAGTAGGATTCTTAAAACTTAGAAAAGCTCCTACTACTAAAACCCAAGTTGAAGAAAAAAAAGAAACAATAAAAAGAGAGATAGAATACTATACCAAAGGTTATTATTATGAAATAAGTCAAAATAATCAAAAATTTGATATAGTCATTAAATCAGATCAAGAATGTGAAGATAAAGAACATTGTAATCCTACTCGTGTAGATAATTACAAAGTTACAGAACAAAAAGAAATTGATGATTTATCTAAATTATTTGATGAATTATTTGAAAATAGAAATACTAGAGAATTAAAACTAAAACGTGAAGACATAACATTAGATCAAGCAACAGTACTAGAATATATTTTAAGAGAACCAGTTCCTGAAGTAGAAATGGAATCTAAAATACTTGAGCAAACTGAAGAAAGTGGCATAAAACAATTCGGTTATATAGTTGAAAATCAAGAAGATGGCAAAGTAATAGTAACAATAGCTATGGGTGAACAAACCTCAACTGGACACTCTATAGAAATCGAAAAAATGAAAGGAAGTTCTAATTATTTTAGAATTCAAGTAAAAGAAAATCATCCAACTGGTGAAGTAACCGGACAAGTTATGACTACACCTGCCATAAAAGTAGAATTAAATGTCTTACCTACTACATTAATGATTGTTAGTGATAGCGGAAAAATCTATAAAGAAATAAAACAAGAAGAAGAACAGCCTAAAGAAACAGAAGAATATAAAATAATTGGTAGTCAAGAATATTCTAAATTCAATACTCGAGGCTTCGTAGTTAATCAAGTTGATGATAAAACATTAGTTACAATAGCTATGGGTGAACAAAGCACTGGTGGTTACAATATAAGTGTTACTAAAATAGATATAAAGAACAACAACGTTGTAATACATGTTGAAGAAAAATATCCATCTAAAGATGGCGTTGTTACTCAAGCATTTTCTCAACCTATCGTCCAAATAGCATTTGCTAAAAAACCAGACAGTATCGTAGTTATAAATCAAAATGGACAAAAAATAAATCAAATAGAAAACGAGAGATAAACCTCTCGTTTTTATTTTAACTTTTTAATATCTGTAAGCATTCTTGGATGGTATCCTCTTCTACTATAGAACTCTATAGCATTTTTATTATATGCAAATACATCTACTAAGACCCATTCACATCCTTGTTCTTTAAAGTATTCCTCCATCTTTTCCATCAATGCTTTTCCTACACCTTTACTTCTTATCTTTTGTGTAACAATTAATTCTGTAATAACTCCTCTACGAGGACATTTATAATCTAAATAATCATGTTCATCATATGGAGGAATATTACCCATTATTAAACCAATAGCTTTCTCATCTTCTATTGCTAAATAACATTCACCTTCATAGTTTTTTACATCTTCTAAATCAATTAATGCCATCTTTTCTCTATACTCTGGATGTAATTGATCTAGATTATCTTCATCTATAGTTAAAATATATTCTTCTAGTTCAACTAATAAATCTCTAACATCTTCTAGATATTTATCTTCATACTTGATTATTTTCACAATTTATCTATCTCCTCTTTTAATACTTCAACTATCTTTTCTTGAGGTATTTTTTTAATTATTTCACCCTTTTTAAAAAGTAATCCTTCTTTAATACCACCTGCAATACCTATATCAGCCTCTCTAGCTTCACCAGGTCCATTAACAGCACATCCCATAACAGCAACTGTTATATCTTTATTGATAGTTTGTAAGTATTCCTCTACCTCTTTAACTAAAGGTATTAAATCAATTTGTGTTCTTCCACAAGTAGGACAAGCTACTAACTTAGGTAGCTTCAATAAATCACAATCTTTTAATATTTCTTTTGCTACCTTAACTTCTTCTACTGGATCATCTGCTAGTGATACTCTTATCGTATCGCCAATACCTTTTCTAAGTAAAACACCTAAACCTATAGATGACTTAATAGTACCACTGAATGCTGTACCAGCTTCTGTAATACCTATATGTAATGGATATGGAAATACTTTACTAGCTAATTCATAAGTTTTAATACATAAATCTAAATCCGAAGCTTTTAAAGATATACAAATATCATAGAAACCTAATTCTTCTAATATATCAACATGCTTCTTTGCACTTTCTATCATTGCTTCTGGAGTTGGATGTCCATATTTTTCTAACAATTCTTTTTCAATAGATCCACTATTAACACCAATTCTAATAGGAATATGTTTTTCCTTACATGCTTCTACTACCTTCTTAACATTTTCCTTAGAACCAATATTACCAGGATTAATTCTTATTTTATCTACACCACTATTAATAGCTTCTAAAGCAATTTTATAATCGAAATGAATATCAGCTACAATTGGTATATGAATATGTTTCTTTATCTCTTTTATAGCTTTAGCATCTTCAATAGTTGGACATGCTACTCTAATAATTTCACAGCCTACATTTTCTAAAGCTAGTATTTGTTTAACTGTTGCATCGACATCAGTAGTTTTTGTATTACACATTGATTGAATAACTACTCTCTTTTGACCACCTATTAATACATTACCTACTTTTATCTGTCTTGTTTTATTTCTTTTCATAAGTCCTCCTTTTTCTATTCTATCATAAAAAAAGAAGAACAATACGTTCTTCTTATTGATTTATTTCAATATAATTACCATTTGATCTAACAGTAATACTTCCTTCTCTTGTTAAATAATACTTAATTCCAAGATTTCTTAAAAGATTAATAGTTTCATCATCTTCTTTTTCTTTATCAGAAGATGTAATAACAGCATATTTAGGTTTAACTGTTTCTAACAAATCATCTAATCTCTTCATATAATGTCCATGATAAGGAATCTTAATAAAGTCATATGCATCTTTATTATCATTTAAGTATTCTTTTATACGAGCATTTTGCATATCACCAGTAAATAAGAAACTATTATTCTTATACTTAATACCTACTACTAAAGAAGAATTATTACTTTCATTATTATCAAAAATAGAATCAGTTCCTATTACTGTAATATCTAAACCTTCTAAAGTTACATTTCTCTTATCAGTAATATGTTCTGCTGTTATTTTATTAACAATTAAAGCACTAATATAATCGTTATATTCTTCACTTTCTTTAGGATAAGTACTATCAAAGACTTTATCTACTTGAACACTCTCTAAGATCTTTGCAGCACCACCTACATGGTCTTTATCAAAATGAGTAATAATTAAATAATCTAATTTTTCGATCTTATTATTTTTTAAGTATTGTATTATTTCATTACTATTTTCTTTTTCACCAGTATCAATCATCATATATTTTCCATTAATAGATATAATACAAGCATCAGCTTTGCCCGCATTAAAGAAATAGATTTTTAAATCATTATCATCTATCTTCTTAAAACTATTAACTATTAATATAGAACCCAATATAACAATTAATAATGCAATAACAATTAAAATATATTTCCAATAATCCTTCATCAACTTAAACCCTTCATTATTTCACTAGCAGCCTTCTTACCAGCTTCCATAGCAAGTATTACAGTGGCAGCACCAGTAACAGCATCTCCTCCAGCATATACATTAGATAAAGAAGTCTTAGTTCCTTCTACAACTATTAAACCTTTATCTGATAATTCAATATCACTATTCTTTAATGCTCCATGGTTAGGACTTGTACCTAAAGCCATAACAACCATTTCACAATCTACAACATGTTTAGAAGATTCATCTTCTTTAACACTTCTACGTCCAGATTCATCTGGTTCACCAAGAACCATATTAACAACTTCCATACCTGTAACATTGTTATTTTCATCAGCAATAATTCTAACTGGATTAGTTAGTAAATCAAAAACAATTCCTTCTTCTTGAGCATGTTCTACTTCCATCTTACGAGCAGGTAATTCTTCCATACTTCTTCTATACATCAAATGAGCATCAATACCTAAACGTTTTAAAGAACGTACAGCATCCATTGCTACATTTCCACCACCAATAACATAAGCTTTCTTAACTTTCTTAATTGGTGTCTTAGATGTATCATCATAAGCTTTCATTAAATTAATTCTTGTTAATATTTCATTAGCACTAAATACTTGGTTAGCATCTTCTCCAGGAATCCCCATAAACTTAGGTAAACCAGCACCTGTTCCTAAGAAAACTGCATCATATTCTTTTTGTAATTCATCTAAACTAATAGCATTTCCAACAGGAACATCACATAAAATATTAACTCCTAATTTCTTTAAACTATCTACTTCTTTTTCCACAATAGATTTTGGTAATCTAAATTCTGGAATACCATAAGTTAATACTCCACCAGCTTTATGTAATATTTCATAAATAGTAACATCATAACCGGCTTTAGCTAAATCTCCAGCACAAGTAAGTCCTGCAGGTCCAGCACCAACTATTGCTACTTTCTTACCATTCTTCTTTATTTCTCCAACAGAAGAGAAATTATTCTTAATAGCTTGATCAGCAACATATCTTTCTAGAGAACCTATAGATATAGCTTCACCTTTAAATCCTCTAATACACATACTTTCACATTGTTTTTCTTGTGGACATACTCTTCCACAAACAGCTGGTAATGATGAAGACTTACTGATTACTTTATAAGCTTCTTCTAAATTACCATCTTTAATACATTGAATAAATTCTGGAATAGCTATACTAACAGGACATCCTTGCATACAACGAGGATTAGCACAATGTAAGCATCTATTAGCTTCAGCTAATGCTTCTTCATCTGTATATCCTAATTCAACTTCTTTAAAGTTTTTAACTCTTTCTTGAGGAGCTTGTACCTTACCATGTACCTTTTTTAAATCTTCCATTATTTTCCCTCCTCAAGTTCTTTTTTCATTTGATCCCATTTAACTTTTTCTTCTTCTTTATAAATATTCATTCTCTTCATAGCTAAATCAAAATCAACTTTAAATCCATCAAATTCTGGTCCGTGAATGCATGCAAATCGAGGTTTACCATCAACTTCACATCTACAAGCTCCACACATACCACTACCATCTACCATTAAAGGATTCATACTTACTATTGTTGGTAAATTATGTTTCTTTGTTAATTCAACAATATTCTTCATCATAATAACTGGTCCAATAGCAACACACATATCATAATCTTTAATATGTTCTTCCAAAATGTTAGTTACAAAGCCTTTCATTCCAAAAGAGCCATCATCAGTAGCATATCTAATCTTCTTAACTTCTTTTTCTATCTTATCTCTAATAAGTAATAAATCAGCACTACGAGAACCATATATAACATCAATATCAAAACCTAAGTTCTTTAAATACTTAACTTGTGGATATACTGGTGCAATACCTACACCACCAGCTACATAAACAATTCTTTTACCTTTAAACTTCTCAGGATCAGCACATATTTCATTAGCATTTCCTAAAGGACCACTTACACTAAATATTTCATCTTTAACATAAGTTAATTCCTCTGTAGAAGCTCCTATTACTTGATAAATAACTGTTAACAATCCCTTTTCCTTATCATAATCATAAATAGTTAAAGGAATTCTTTCACTATCTTCTTTAGCCATTAGAATACAAAATTGTCCTGGCATGGCCTTCTTAACTACTAGAGGTGCTTCTATTTGCATCTCATAAGAATTAGGACTTATTTTTTTGTTATACAATACTTTATACATAATATCACCTATCTTATCTTTGGCATTTTACTACCAAAAGATACCTCCTTCAATATTTCTATTCCTTGTTCTTTACATAACTCACTATATTTATCATCCCATGATAATCTATATGAATCATTTATATCTAATCCTAACATTTCTACATATTTCTTAACTATCTCTATAGGATTACTAGTTCCTTTATTTTCTATTTCTAAAGCTACTCCAAAAGGATATTCATCAATAGATATCTCTACTTCATCATTACTATAATTAGTACGATATCTTTCATAAGATTCAACTAATTCCATATGTAAAACATTATCTAGAATAAATATTAAGTTATCATAATCTTCATAATTAATTCTAACTTCTTTTTCTTCTTCCTTATTTACTAAACCTTCTCTAGTATCTTTTAATCTTCTTTTCCAACTAATCATACATTTCTTAGTTTCATCATTCTTAGATACTCTAATTCTAAATCTTCCATCTATTTCTAAACTATAGAAATTAAACCTTTGATCAGAATGATTATATTGACTTGTTTTTTCATAAGTTCTTAAACTCTTATTTAAACCAAGTACTTCTACTCTTTCTATTAATTCTTTAATCTTTTCTTCTGAAAAATAATATCTTACTTCGTATTCCATTATTTAACTTTTCCTATCTTCTTAAATGGGAATAAAACTAATTCTGTCTGACCAAGTATTTGACTTTTCTTAAAAGGTCCAAAGAAACGACTGTCCATACTATTTTCTCTATTATCTCCCATAATAAAGTATTCATCATCAGCAAGTTCTATCTTATCGAAGTTCTCTGTAATACCTTTACTATATTCTTCTTCTTGTTTAACACCATTAACATAAATAACACCATTTTCACAAGAAATAGTTTCACCTGGTAAAGCAATTACTCTTTTAATTAATTCTTCTCTCTTACCTTGTTTATTAACTTTAGCAACTACTATATCAAAACGATCTATCTTAGCTACCTTACTAAGTATCATTAACTCTCCACCATTTAATGTTGGCTTCATACTTTCTCCGCTAACAACTACCGGAGTAACCAAGTACGTTCTTACAAGTATAACTACTACTAAAATAATAATATATGGAATAATCTCTTTTATTACTTTCTTTACTTTATCATTCATATCATTCACCATTCTTATTTTACCATTTTTCTATTTTTTCTTAAAGACTAAATATGCTATAATCTTATATATAGGATGTGATTATATGAAGAAAAAAGGTATCTTCCTTGAAATAATAATCTTTATTACCATACTAGCATCTATATTCATTATCTATCATGTCTATAAAGAATTAACAAGTGTTACACCTGAAAATAGTAATTCTAACGAAATAAAAAACTATTCTAAAGATAGAAAACATAAAATAACAAAAGACATCACTGAAACTAGTATTTATAATATTCCTGAAAGTGAATACATTACAGAAGATAGCGTCTATAATTACTATATTAATTCTACTGATGGTTTAATAGTATCAATAGATGAAGAAATAATCATTAAATTCAACCCTTACATAGATGAATTAACTGCCGAAAAATTAAATGAAACAGCAATAATCAATTATTGTAATGGTTATGATGAAGTAACTAGTGATTATATCTTAAAATGTACTTATAAAAACTATACCTTAAATATAAATAATTCATTTAAGTTAAAGAATATCTTTACTGATGAAATAAAAACAAAAAAACTTACTATTCCAGTAAGTATAAAATATGAAGATCGCTTAGATGAATTATTAGCCAAATTCGACGAACAAGATATAGAATATCAAGAAATACAATAAACAAAAAAAGAAAGAAATTAATTTCTTTCTTTTACTTTGTATTCTTTTCTCATTCCCTTTAAGAAGTTTAACTTAGCTCTTCTTACTACACCCTTCTTAACTACAACAATTTTATCAATTGCTGGTGAGTTAACTGGGAAAACTCTTGTTACACCAATACCATAAGATTTTTTACGTACTGAGAAAGTTTCTGATACAGATCCACCTTTTTTAGCAACTACAAGTCCTTCAAAAGCTTGGATACGTTCTTTTTTACCTTCTTTTACCCATACGTCTACTCTTACAGTATCTCCAACACGGAATTCAGGAATATCTTTTCTTACATGCTTCTCATTGATTTTATCAACTAAATTTGCCATCAATATTCATTCCTTTCTACTATAAATTACTTACCAGAAAATCATAAAAATACCTTATTCAGCGGATTTTCCTCCTTGAAGCAATTACGATTATAGCAAAAAAAGAATATATTTGCAAGAAATATATCCCTTTTTCTAATATTTACATCTTTTTTTAGTAGGATCAGGTACCAATGATTTACATATTACTATTAAAACAACTAGTACTCCAGCAACAATCATTGCTTTAATCATCATACTCTTATTATTTAATTCTCTTTGTTCTTTTTGTAAATACTTTAAAGCATAATTAGCGCCACTATCATTCATTGTAATCTTAGCGATATAATTATCATAATTCATACCAGGAGTTAATGAATAACAAACACCCATTTCATCCATATAGCATTTATCAAATATTAAAGCAAATGTTTCTAATAGTTCATTCTTATGATTCTTTTTAATATAAGAATACACTGACTTATACTTATTAGACATTTCAGTACCCCAATATGGAGATAATGCTAATACTCTTTCATAGAATGGATCAGCTTCTCTTTGATCTGCAGTTCTATCAATAGATGAAGTTAATAAATCCCCTTGTAGATCATAATGAATTGAACCTGTAACGTCATATGTTTGTTTTTTAACCTTCTCTGTTTTACCATTTATCTTTTCTTCTTTTTCTTCGACACAAGTAACATGATAATTTAAATCTAGAGAATCTATTCTATCTGTAGCACTTATTGTAGTTTTACATCCTTCTTTATCCAATTGTCTTTCAAAAGCTTTTGTAACATCACCATTATTTATGACATTAACAAAATCAGATACAGAATAAGCTTTTACAAAAGTAATTCCTAATATCAATGACAATAATAAAAATAAGACTTTGTTTTTCATATAAACACCTCTATCTTAATTAAATTTTATCATATTACTACTTAATTGAATAATAAAAACAAAATACCAATGTAAATAAAAAGAGGAATTATCTTCCTCTGCTTCTATACATTTCTTCTTGTTGCTCTAAATAAATAGCTTTTTGTTTAATTTCAACTTGTTTCATTCGCATTTCGTTTTCTATTAAACGTAACTTTTTTAAAAACAACTGTTCTTTTTCATGATTCAAAAATTTTTGATATTTTGTTAAAAGTATTTCTCTTAATAACTCTGCTTGATCAATTACTAATTCGCAATCTCCTTCATCAGCATCATCATTATTAACTACAATCATGGCAAGTTCTACAATCCTTTTAAAAGACTTATCAAACTTTTGCGATAAAATCTTATCTATCATTGAAGGATCAACTATAGTTACTTCTTTAACTTTTACATAATCACTTTTACTTACTTTAGGACGAAATGTATACCCAGAAATATCTTTAAATCTGATTACACTATCATCTTTATGTGATTTGTTAATTAAGTAACTTGCCATGTTCTCACCTTCTTACTTTAATAAATCTGGTCTTCGTTCTTGTGTTTTTTTAATACTTTGTTCTTTTCTCCATGCATCTATCTTAGCATGATCACCTGAAACTAAAACATCAGGTACTTCCATTCCTCTAAACACTCTAGGTTTAGTATAAGTAGGATAATCTAATAAATAATTATCATTAAATGAATCATCTAAATGACTTCTTTCATTAATTACCCCCGGAATTAATCTTACTATTGAATCAACTAACACCATTGCTGGTATCTCCCCACCAGTTAGTACGTAATCTCCAATACTTATTTCCATATCTGCTAAAGTTCTAATTCTTTCATCAAAACCTTCATAATGTCCACAGATAATAATTAAGTGTCTTTCTTTACTCAAATCATAAGCTATCTTTTGTTTATATTGTGTTCCATCAGGAGTTAATAGAATAACTTTTGATTCATCAGTTCTTAAACTTTCTACACAATCAAATATTGGTTGTGGAGTAAGAACCATTCCAGCTCCTCCTCCATAAGGAGTATCATCAACCTTTAAATGAGGATCATCTGTAAAATCTCTAAAATTAACTACGTTAATTTCTACTTTTCCAGCTTCTTGAGCTCTCTTAAGAATTGACTCGGTAAATGCCCCAGTAAACATTTCTGGAAATATTGATACAATATCTATTTTCATAATATCAATCCCTTAGCATTCTTACACTCTATCTCCTTATTAAGAAAATCTACTTTAACAATAAACTCTTTATTATTAGGAATATAGAATCTTTTAGTACCTTCTACTACGAGTAATGTACCACTTCCATTATACACAATTTCTACTACTTTTCCTAGTATTTCAGTATCTTCTTTTATGTTTAAACCTATTAAATCTTCAAGTATATAATCATTTTCGTCAAGATTTAAATCATCTCTATTAACATATACTTCTTCACCTTTATACTTTAATACATCATTAATATTGTCATAACCTTCAAAAGTAACCATATCAAAGCATTTATGACGTCTATAAGTATTAATTACTTCCTTACGACGAGCAGTTCCTATATAAAGATTAAAACCCTTTTTAAAAACAATATCTTTCTTATCAAAATCACTTAATATTCTTAGTTCTCCCTTAATACCATGAGTATTAACTATTTTACCTACATATACTAAATCCATCATTAACCTCTTTTATTAAATTCATAAAGAATAATACTTGTTGCAACACCAACATTTAAACTTTCTACACTACTATTCATATCTATATAAATATAATCATCACATAGATTTAAAATACTATCCTTAACTCCATTACCTTCATTACCCATTACTAAAGCATACTTGTTACTAATACTTATTTTATCTACACTAGTACCACCATCTACTTTAGTACCATATACTTTATATCCATTACCATGTAATTCTTCTATTAAACTAAGAATATCTCTTCTAATGATATTGATATGAAATATCATACCTTCACTACTTCTTATAACTTTATCATTATACATATCAACACTTGTTTTAGATAAAACAATACTATCTATATTAAATGCTAAACTACTACGTATAATTGTACCTAAATTACCAGGATCTTGAATATCATCTAGAATTAATACTTTATTGCCTAATTCTTTTTCTTCAATCTTTTTAACTACACCAATTATTCTTTGAGGATTAACAGTATTAGATAACTTCTTTATTACATCATATGTAACTAAAGTAGTAGGAACATCATACTCGCCTAAATAATCTTCACATTTAACTACTTCTAAAAGTAAACCCGCTTTAAATGCTTCCTCTACTAAGTGTTCACCTTCTACTAAAAACTTACCTTCTATATCACGATATTTTTTATCCAATAGTTTACCTAAGTTTTTAATTCTTTCATTTTGTAATGAACTAATTACTTCCATCTTACTCAACCCTCAATCTTTTTCTTGCTTCTTTATAATTTGGATATCTTAAACTAACTTGATACCAAAATCTACTACTATGATTAGCTTCATAGAAATGACACAATTCATGAACTATAACATAATCTATTAAACTAATATCTTTTTTTAATAATTCGCTATTTAGAGTAACAATTCTTTTAGTAGTATTGTTAACACCCCATCTACTAGTCATCTTACGTATTTTTAAACTGAATTCTGGTATATCTCTAAACTCATCTAATAAATATTCAATACGATCATTAAATACCTTTATACATTCATTCTTATACCATTTATCAAACATTTTCTCATCTTTGACATAAATCATATTATTATCAATGAATACTTTTTTAACATCTTCATTAAAACAAACTGTATACTCTTCTCCTAAATAATGAAATTTATCATTATTACTCTTTCTTATCATCGCTCTATCATACATTTTTATAAAAGACTTTTCATTTTCTTTAATCATTTTCAATATATCTTTTTCTCTAACAAAACGATTACAAGTAACATAAAGTATACCGTCTTCTTTAAATCTAAAATAAATGTTCTTATTATTTTTTCTTATTATTTCTACATTTACTGTATTATTTCCTAGTTGTACTTCCATAAGAACCACCTATCACTATTTTAACATAAAAAAGATAGTAATAACTATCTTCTTAGCATTAATCTATCAGAATCTTGTTCCTCTAATACTTCTATATTAGTACCATCTAATCTTTCATAATCAAATGGTTCAGGAGTTAACTCTAAAGTAATAAGTTTAAAACCTTCTGGATATAAATATTCAACACCTTTATCAGTACTTATTCTAATTGGATCATAATATTCATCAGTTTCTTCTCTATAAGCTACTACTGTTTTAAATGTACCAACTTGTACTCCATCATAAATATCAAATACAAAAGTATCATCTATTCTAACATATTTAACATCCATGTCTTCTAAAGCTGCTCTTAGATATTCTCCTTTGAAGCTTTTAATACCATAGTTTTTATCAACATGACTAATATCAACATAATTATCCTCCGTTAAGAAATCATTTAAATAACCTTTAACTCTATTCACTTCATGAGTTTTATATAGATGCAGACTTCCACCTACTGCACCAGCCATAAGAAGACCAGCTAATAAAGCAGAAGCAAATTTCTTTCCAAATTTCATATTCTTAACCATAATAATCCCCTCGAATTAGTGCATATTATAAACAAATCTCCTAAATAAAGCAATTTTACCTCAATAAAAAAGATAGTTTCAACTATCTTTTATTAACTAATAAGTTTTCTTTTGTTTAAGAGTAACAAATAAAAAATGAAGATATTAATAATATTAAACATAATACTTTTTTCATAACTATCCTACTCCTATTTTAAGTATACTTTGTGCAAAGTAAGAGTGTCAATTTATGAAAAAGCACGCATATAAAAATGTACATTATTTTTACAAAAAAAGAAGTATTAGAAATCTAATACTTCTGGACTATATAATTTCTTATACATTTTAGATGATTTCATTAATTCATCATGTGTTCCTTGGTCACTAACTTTGCCTTCATCTATAACATAAATAACATCTGCATCCATAATAGTAGAGAGTCTATGAGCAACTATTATGATTGTATGTGTTTTAACTAAGTCATCAATAGTCTTCTTAATATACTCTTGTGATTCATTATCTAAAGCTGAAGTCGCTTCATCAAATAGAATTACTTTTGTATTCTTAAGTAGTGTTCTTGCTATTGCAATACGTTGTTTCTGACCACCAGATAAATTAACTCCACCTTCACCAATCAAAGTATCATACTTATTAGGTAAAGACATAATATAATCATCTATATAAGCTTTCTTACAAGCTTCTCTAACTTCTTCTAAAGTAATATCTTCTTTAACAACTCTAAAATTATCTAAAATAGAAGAATTAAATAAATAAGGAGTTTGTCTAATAACAGAGATATTATCTCTTAAACTTTGCTCACTCAATTCTTTAATATCTATTCCATTAACTAAAATACTGCCTTCTACACTATCAAAATATCTTAATAATAAATTAAACAATGTACTCTTTCCTTGACCAGATTTACCTACAACAGCAATCTTCTTATTAGGTTCAAGTTTCATACTTAAACCTTTTAAAATTAATTCTTCATCGTCACGATATTTAAACTTAACATCCTTGAATTCTATTCTTACTTTCTTATCTTTAATTTCTTTCTTGCCAAACTTCTCGTCTTCATATAACTTGTTATTTAGTATTTCATCAATTCTCTTTAAAGATACTGTAACTTTATTAAAGCAAACCCCAAATTCTGATAACGATTCAACAACATCATCAATTCTCCAAATATATTTTTCTATTAAAACGAATGATGCTAGTAAAATACTTCCTTCAAATACTTGAATACCTAAAGTAAGTAATATCACAAATTGAATTACAAAATAACACAAGTTATTCAAGGCATAATAGTATGTCTCATTAACCCCTATTTTTCTTTGTTTACCAAATAGATTTTCTATATTAACATAGATTCTTCTATTGATATTTTCTTTAATACCTAGAGCTTTAATCTCTCTAATACCTGTAATATTTTGTGTAGCAACTTTAATATAATTGTCAGATTCTTTCTTTATCTCCTCATGTATCTTCTTAAGTTTAGGATAGTATATATTAGATAAGATAAACATAACAACAACTAATAGTAGTAACTCTAAACCTACATATAAAGACACAGTAAATGAAACAGCAACAATTATAATAGCAATAACCAATCTACAAGTTAATTTAATTAATTTCTGTAATAAATCTAAAATACGATCAGGATCTGTATACATACGATTTATAAATTCTCCAACACCAATCTCTTCAAACGCGATTGCTGGCATGTCAGATACTTTAACATATAAATCCTTATTAACATTTTCCATAAATTTCTTTTCTAATTTATTATAGATTAAATCTGTAGGTAGTTGAATAAATACCCAAGCTATTATAATTACAGCACTCCATAATATAAGATATTTAATAAAAATTGATTTCTCACCATCAGCTAGCGCTTGAAATGCTTTCGCCCATATAAAAGCATTAGCTAATGGTTCAAAGTATTTTAAAATAGTTAAGATAAGATACAAAGATAATTCAAGTTTATCGTTTTTAAAATATCGGAACAATATTTTAAAATTCTTTAAACCTTTCATAATCTTTCCTCCATATAAAAATAACTATTTTGAATAGTTATTTATTTAATACAAGTTTTTCTCAGAACTAAAATTCGTGAGAAAATGTATAAATAAATCTATTCTTTTCTCCTGTAATAAATTTTTGATTTTGAATTTTATTGCTCATTTTCTCACTCCTCTCTTTCTAAAATTCAATAGTAATATAACACTCATCAAAAAAGATGTCAACCTTTTTTGGTTGACATCTTTAAAATTGAACCTTAACGTTTTCTCTTTCTTCTGCTTGTGCTTCAAAGAATTTCTCTTCTTTGAATCCAAAAATAGAAGCTACAAAGTTACTTGGGAACATTTGAATTTTATTGTTATAATTCAATACTGTATCACTATAGAATTGTCTTGCAGAAGATATCTTATCTTCAGTAGCAGATAATTCACTTTGTAATTGAATAAAGTTTTCATTAGCTTTTAAATCTGGATAAGCTTCTGCTAAAGCAAATAACTTAGTTAAAGTCTTAGTTAATTCTCCATCAGCTTTCATTTGTTCTTCTGGAGTAGAAGCTGTTTGATATGCATTACGAGCATTAATAACTTCTTCTAAAGTTTCTTTTTCATGTTTAGCATAACCTTTAACTGTTTCAACTAAATTAGGAATTAAATCAAATCTTCTTTTTAATTGAATATCGATTTGACTCCATTGATCCTTTACTCTGTTTCTCAATTGAACTAATACATTATAAGTTCCAATGAAATAACCTAGAATTAAAACTAATACAACAATTACTATTCCAATAACTATTGGCATATTATCACTCTCCTATCATTATAATATCACATTTTTATTCTATTGTCTCTTTAATTTATGATAAAGTTTAAAGGCCACATTATATACCTTAAACCAGAATGGACTGATAATTAAATCAAACTCTCCAACTAGTTCTACTACTTGACCACCAAAGTCTCTTTTAAAAGAATATAAACCATAGAATGGATTCTCTTTTTCATTAAAATTACCAGTAATACCATAGAAATTATATCTTCTCATATTATGTTCTATAGCATATTTAACACCTGCATAATGAGTTGTATAAGCTGATTGGAACTTCATATATTTTTCATATGAACCTCCTACCAATGATAATACTTCATCATTAGTTTTCATAAATAGAATACTTCCAAGAGTAACTAAATTTCCATTTTCTTTTTTACTCAATTCCATTTCTGCAATATTCTTTTCAAAACGTTTAATATTCTCTTCAGCTTGTTTAATTTTCTTTTCTAGTTTTTCTTTATTAGTATTCTCTTTATTATCTGCTTTTAAACCAGAAATATATTTTCTTTCAGTTACTAATTCTTCTTTTAATTCTTTAATATAATTATCATGATCAAACTCTGCAGCCAATACCATTACTTCATCTTTTTTCTTAAAAGCATCAAACATCTTTTGATAGTAAGACATTGGACGATTAGCAAATTCTCTTCTTGATGATGTATCTTCCATTACTGAATGGAATACACTTAATTCATCTGAATCTAATTCTCTAACCTTAACTCCCATTCTCTCGTTCTTACGAAGTATCTGTCTTGTTTTAGGATCCATTCCATTCATAATATCTTCTTCAGTTTTACCTTTAGTATTTAAGGTAAAAATCCATCTAGGTTGCATATCTTCCATCATTGTTGTTAAACCATGATGTTTACATCCTAATTCTTTCAAATTATCTACAACATATTTATTATTGAACCCATCTTCTACTACATTACCATTAATATCTCTTTGTTGATATTCTACATATGGATCAAACTTAATAAATATGGCATTATGTTTTTTAGCAAACTTAGTTAGTTCATCTAAAAAGAACTTTAATAATTCTTTGTTACCATAATCTATTAAAAAACCTCTAGGTGCATAAAACATATTCTTCTTTATTGGTGTAGATTTACTTAGTACTAATGAAGCTGCTATAACTTTATCATCTTCCTTAACACCAACTAAATAAGTAATCCATCCAGTACCACTCTTTAATTCTCCCCAAGCAGTATTTTGATGAAAACTTCCATATTCATGTTTATCTGCAAACTTAGTAAATTCTTTTTCAGTTAATTCTACAAATTCCATAATATTCACCTATTACAAGTATACAATAAAAAAAGACTTAAATAAATAAGTCTTAATTTGTTTTCTTTGAATAAGTATCAATTTGTTCACGACAAGTTTTTAACATTCTATTATAAGAGTCATTCTTTGTTAAATTAATACTTACATAAACATTATCATATTCTAAAATAATTTGTTCAATACTTACATATCTACTTAACTTTTCATCATCTGATAAGTCATCTAAACCTTTTTCTAACTTCTCTACATCCTTAATTAATAAGTCCATTACATTATCAACAATCCTACCCATATAGTAAACTGCTTTATCATAATATGTATTTTCTTTATCAATCATTTCAAAAGTTGAATAAGCTTTATTATAATCTTTAGCATTAAATAAATCTAAACTATCAAAGAAGACCATACCATCTTCATAGATTGTTGCCAATTGATTATTCAGCAACAAATAATCGCTATCAGGAAGGGCTTTAATCTCTCTATCATCATCACTATTAGAAACAGCATAATGATTCAAGCCATACAAGAATGTTTCATATTTCTTTGTAACTTCTTCAAATTCTTCCCTATTATCTAGTTTTTCACTAGTATAAGTTAACAACCAACTATCACAAGTAATTCTTGTCTTTCTTTGTATTTCTTCTATCTTTTCATTATCGTTACGATATGTCTTTATTAGAATTATTACATCATCAATATCATCTGTTTCATAATACTTATTTAATGCTTGATGATATTTTTCTAAATAATCTACTTCTTCTTTTTTAGTACTTTGTTCTTTTTTATTACCAGCTACTATAACAACCATTAATATAGCTGCTACGATAGTTAATAATGCGCATACACCCAAAATACTCTTTCTTGTCTTTAAACTATCTTTAGATTCCAAAACAGAATTAATACTATTATTTGAAACACCAACATCGTCTCCAACATTAACTTCTCCTATTTCATCAATTCCATTTCCATTATCTACGAACTGAGTTTTTTTGTTAATTTCTTCATTAATATCATCTACTAATGATAATTCACTATCATGAATTGGTGAAATAGCTCTAGTTCTTTCCATGTCAAAAACATCTTCTTTTTTTAAACTTGGAAGATCTAATTCTATCTCTTCATTAGTAATCTTATGATCACAATAAGGACATACATCTACATTGTCTTCGATATCTCTACCACACTTTAGACATTTCATCTAACCACACCCTTATTATCTATATAATAACATATTTTTAAAAAAACTAATAGATTAAATGATATAATTATAATCAGGTGAGTAAAATGAAAAAAATATCAAAAATAATACAAGCAATAC